>JAFZQQ010000019.1 GCA_017620315.1 Oscillospiraceae bacterium
AAAGCGACTCGAGGGAATAAGCGACATCGTGGACCAGTCCGACCGCGACGGTATGCGTATCGTCATCGACATCAAACGTGACGCGAACCCGCAGGTGGTTTTGAACCGTCTGTTCGCGCAGACGCAGATGCAGACGAGCTTTGCCATCAATATGCTCGCGCTCGTCGACAACCAGAAGCAGCCGAAAATCCTCTCGCTGCGGCACATCATCGACGAGTACCTCGCCTTCCAGGAGGACCTTATCGTCCGCCGCACGCGCTACGACCTCAGAAAGGCGCAGGAGCGCGCGCACATATTGGAGGGCCTGCTCATCGCGCAGGACCACATCGACGAGGTCATCAAGACCATCCGCGAGAGCTATGACAACGCCAAGGAAAACCTGATGGCGAAGTTCAGCCTCTCCGAGGTCCAGGCGCAGGCGATCTGCGACATGAGGCTCATCGCATTGCAGGGGCTCAACCGCGAGAAGCTGCAAGCCGAGTATGACGAGCTTGAAAAGAAGATCGCCTACTACAACGAGCTGCTCGGCTCCGAGACCATGCTCCGACAGGTTTTGAAGGACGAGCTGACCGAGATCCGCGACAAGTATGGCGACGAGCGTAAGACCGAGATCCAGGAGGTCGAGGACGAGATCGACATCGAGGATCTCATTGAGGAGGAGCAGTGCGTCTATACGCTCACGCACAAGGGCTACATCAAGCGCACTCCCGCCGACGAATACGCCGCGCAGAAGCGCGGCGGCAAGGGCGTGCGCGGCATGACCACGCGCGAGGAGGACTATGTCGAGGCGGTGTTCACCGCGTCCACGCACGATTATATCCTCTTCTTCACCAACAAGGGCCGCGTCCACCGCAAGAAGGGCTATCTGATCCCCGAGGCGGGACGTGCCGCGAAGGGTACGAGCATCGTGAACGTGCTGCCGCTCGACGAGGACGAGCACGTCACCGCCGGCATATCCGTCAGGTCGCTGGACGTCGACGACCAGTATCTGTTCTTCGTCACAAAGAACGGCACCGTCAAGCGCATTGAGCTCAGATCCATCAACACGCGCATGAAAGCCGGCATCCGCGCGCTCACGCTTGAGCAGGGCGACGAGCTGATCGAGGTGCGCCTCACCGACGGCAATCAGAATATCATCCTTGCCACGCACGAGGGCATGAGCATCTGCTTTGACGAGAACGATGTGCGCGTCATGGGACGCGACGCGGTCGGCGTGCGCGGCATACGCCTTCGCGACGAGGACTATGTCATCGGCGCGGCGCGCGCCCACGAAGGCAAGACGCTGCTTGCCATAACCGAAAACGGTTACGGCAAGCGAACGCCGGTCGAGGAATACATGCGCGGCGACGAGCCGCAGAGCCGCGGCGGCAAGGGCCTCAAGGGCTATCAGATCACGGAAAAGACCGGCGCTTTGGTCGCCATCAAGGTCGTCGACGGCGACGAGGATGTGCTGCTGGTTTCCGACGACGGCACCATCATCCGCACACCCGTCAGCAGCATCAACGTCTACAGCCGCACAGCGCAGGGCGTGCGCGTGATGCGCCTGCCCGGCGACGCGCAGGTGATCTCCATTGCCCGCGCCGAAAAGGAGGATACAGCCGCGGAGGACGGCGAACCGCAGACCGCGGAGACGGAGGAATAAATGAACGACGAGCTTACCAGGGTCGACATTGAAAAGCTGAAGGCGGAGTTGGAGGACAGGCGTCTCAACATACGCCCGAAGATCATGGAGGACGTAAAGACAGCGCGCGCCTTCGGCGATCTGAGCGAGAACTACGAGTACAAGGTCGCCAAGCAGGAGCAGCGCCGCAACGACAGCAGAATGCGCTATCTTGAGCGCATGATCGCCACCGCAAAGGTCATAGAGGTCGAAGACTCGGGCGACAGGGTCGGGCTTTTCAGCACAGTGACCATGTTCAACGAAAAGCTCGGCAAGGAGCAGACCATCCGCATCGTCACGACGCTGCGGCAGGACGTTCTTCACGGCATTATAAGCAAGGAATCTCCCATAGCCAAGGCGCTTATGGGGCACAAGGCGGGCGACAGAGTTGAGATCGCGGTCAGCCCGGAGTTAAAGTATACCGTTGAGATACGTTCGGTAGAGCAGGGCAAGGACGACGCCAGTCTGCAGATCAGCAGCTATTGATCGGCCCGGGAACTGTGCGGAAAGGGAGGCGCAGCATGAGAGCGGCATATATACTGATAATTGCGATCGTGATCCTCTTGGAGCTGCTTTCAAAGAAAAAGCAGGCGGATAAAAAACGCGGGGCGGCGGCGCGGGTGATCGAACGGCAGAACCAGCGCACCGCAGCGCAAAGCCGCGGCCCCGAGGTGCAGTCCGGCCGTTATCGGGACGTTCAGCCGGTTTCGGCTCAACCGGTTCCGGCTCAGCCTGCGCCGGCTCGGCCGGTGCCGGTGGAGCAAGTGAGCGAGAAAAAACGCGAGGATATGCAGCGCGTCGAGCAGTGGCGCTATGCGAGGACAAAGCAGGACGACGCCGAGCAGCTGCACTCGATCCGTATGGACAGCTGCGAGCAGCGGCTGGAAAGCCTGCGTGTGCTCTATGACGCGGGCATTCTCGACCGTGAGGAATACGAGCAGCGCGTAGCCAGAGTAAAAAGCAGGCATGACCGGGCATGAAAACAGTAACAATTTATACAGACGGCGCTTGCAGCGGCAATCCCGGGCCCGGGGGCTGGGGCGCGGTGCTGAGGTACGGTGCACATGAGAAGGAGATCTCCGGCGGCGCGGCGGAGACCACGAACAACCGCATGGAGCTCACCGCGGTCATTGAGGCGCTGCGTCTTTTGAAGGAACCCTGCGCCGTGGAGCTTTACTCCGACTCCAAGTACGTCATCGACGCGCTGACAAAGGGCTGGGCGCGAAGCTGGCGCGAAAAGGGCTGGGTCAAGAAGGATAAAAAGCCCGCGCTCAATCCCGATCTCTGGGAGACGCTTCTCACGCTTGCGGAGACGCACGAGCTGCGCTGCCACTGGGTCAAGGGCCACGCGGAGAACGAGTACAACAACCGCTGCGACGAGCTGGCGGTCGCCGAAAGCAGGCGGTTCGCGTAAAATCGGTTGTTCACAATTTGTTTACAGGCGATTCAAGAAACCGCCATAATTATGGGGTATCTTAATACTTGCAAAGGGGGTTGCTCCCCGATGTGATTTTCTCCCTCCTAAAATACACACACACAACAGCCAGGCGCCCTGCCTCTCCCGGCAGGGCGCCTGGCTGTTGTGTGCCTTTTATTTCTTTTACGCTTTGCCGTGGAGCGCTTTCACGCGGGCGACGCGTTCGGCATACTCCTCCCGGTCCAAAATGCCCGCGTCGTAGAGCATGCGCAGGCTTTCCAGCCGGTTCTCGCAGCTGTCCATGTGGACGGCGTGCACCTGCGCGGCGTCGTCCTGCCGCGCCTTCGCCTCGCGTCAC
>JAFZQQ010000232.1 GCA_017620315.1 Oscillospiraceae bacterium
AACACGACGCCGTGCTCGCGGCAGACGATATCCTCGCGCTCCTTGGGGCCCAGGGCGGGATACCTGTCCTCCAGCTCCTGCGTGGTGACAAAGTAAACCTCTCGACCGAGATGGTTTCTTATTGAGGGAAAGGCTATATTGAGGGCGTCCGCGGTCTCACTTACGGCATTCACTATGTCGCGCACGGTGCGCTTGAGATATTCGACGTTTCTGTCAGCCTTGTCGATTATTTTCTCCCAGTCCCACTGGTCAACATAGATAGAGTGAAGGTTGTCAAGCTCTTCATCGCGGCGGATGGCGTTCATATCGGTAAAAAGGCCCTTTCCGACGTTGAAGGCGTAGCGCTTGAGCGCAAGGCGCTTCCACTTTGCGAGCGAATGCACCACCTGGCCGTTCACGCCGACGCCGGGGATATCGAAGGAAACCGGGCGTTCGACCCCGTTGAGGTTGTCGTTGAGACCGGAGCCCTCGTCGACGAACAGCGGCGCGGACACTCTGCGCAGATTCAGCGCGTTGCTCAGGTTGGTCTGAAAATTGCTCTTGATGAATTCGATGGCACGCTGCATTTCATAGACGGAAAGCGGCGTCTTGTAACCGTCGGGGATAAATACCTTGCCCATAGCGATTTACTCCTTTAAAGCGGTAATGTCAGTTTGATTATAGCGTATCCTCCGCGCGAATGCAAGAGCGGAGACGAAAAATCGGGCATACGAAGCCTCCAAAAAAGGGCGGCGGCGCGGAATCAAAATCGTGCGAGATATACCTTGCAAGAGGTATATACATCTGTTATAATAACCGATGTATGCGCGTCGAAAAATGTCGGCAAATGTGAAACATTTTTCAACGCCGCATCGTCATATAACAGGTACGGCAGATGATAAGGCCGTCAACTACATAAGGAAGGGTAAAGCCATGGCAGAGGTAATCGATCAGGAAAAGACCGCCGAGCAGTCTCCGGCGGTTTCGGAGGCGGCGGGAACGCCGGCGGCGTCCGGCTTCAGCGAGTCCGCGCCTCCGAAAAAGAAGCGCAAAAAGAACAAAAAGAAGATCATCCGCCGCATCATTTCGCTCATCATCATTGCGGCGCTGGGCGTCGGCGGATACTTCGGCTGGAAGCACTTTTCAAAGCCCAAGGAGGTCGCCAGCGAGGTGCTGCGCGAGACCGTTTCCCGCGGCTCGATCACGAGCATGGTCAACGGCAGCGGCGCGGCGGTCGCCAAAGACAGCGAGAGCGTCACGCTGATCTCCGGCGGCCTTGTGCGCGAGGTCTTCGTCTCCGAGGGCGACTATGTGACCGCGGGCACGCCGCTCTTTGAGATCGACAGCAAGGATCTCGAGCAGGCCGTCAAGACCGCGCGAGAGAGCGTCAGCGCGGCGGCGAACACCCTCTCCGAGCGGCAGACGGAGCTTGATAAGTATCTTGCCAAGCCGACGGAGAGCGACGTCAAGGCGGAGTACGCCGGGCTTCTGCTCGACGTGCAAAAGCGCTACGTCGGCGACGACGTGTCCGAGAAGGAGGTCTTCGCCAGACTGGTCGACAACACGAAGCTGGCGCTGACACTCTATTTCAGCTATGTCTATGAAAACGACATTTACGTCGGGCAGAAGGCGGCGGTCTCGGTGCCCGTGATGATGACCAGCCTGCCGGGCGAGGTCAGCGAGATCCACAAGGTCGAGCGCGTCACGCCCGAGGGCGGGCGCATGTTCGAGGTCACGGTGCTGGTGGACAATCCCGGCGCGCTGACCGAGGGCATGATCGCCTCGGCGACCGTCTCATCCGGCGGGGACACCATATATCCCTATGAATCCGGCAAGTTTGAATACTCCCGCTTCACGGAGATCAAGGCGCCGATGACCGGCAAGCTCACGGCCTTCAACGCGCGCGACTATCAGCGCGTCGCCGCGGGCGAGGCCATCGGCCACATCAAGATGGACACCGAGGAGTGCGAGGAGACGATCAAATCGCTCAAAATGCGCATAGAGGACGCGCAGACCGCCCTTGAGGCGGCGCAGAAGGCGCTCGACAAGGAGCTGAAGAACATGGATACGCTCAGCGGCGTCGCCAAGATCGACGGCACGGTGCTCTCCGTGGGCATCTATGCGGGCGAGGAGGCAAAGGCGGGCACGGTTGCCGTGAGCATTGCCGATACCTCCACCATGAAGGTCGAAGCCATGCTCGACGAAATGTATGTGTCCTACGCGAAACCCGGAATGATGGTCAACATCAAGCTCTGGGAGAATGAGCTGTACGGCGTGATCGACAGCGTCAGCCTTTCCGCGAAGGCGGAGAACGGTGTGGCGCGTTTCCCGATGGTCATCACCGTCGACAACAGCGAGGGCCTGATCATGACCGGCGCCTATGTGGACTATTCCTTCACGGCCAGCCAGAGCGACGACTGTCTGCTCGTCCCGATCCAGTGCGTCAAATCGGCGCAGACCACGACCGGCGAGACGGTGAAGGTGCTCTTTGTCGAGACCGACGTCCCGCCCGAGAACCCGGTCGAGCTGGATATGAGCATGATGCAGATCCCCGAGGGCTTCTTCCCCGTGGTGGTCGAAACGGGCATCGCGGACAGCAACAACATCGAGATCCTCTCCGGCGTCGAGGAGGATACGACCGTTTATGCGGGCGTCGTCGAATCCATGGGCGGCGGCGGCGGAATGGGCTTCTATTTCTGATACTATGCTGATTGAATTGAAGGACGTATACAAGATATACGGAGAGGGGCTCGAGAGCGAGGTGCGCGCGCTCGACGGCGTGAGCCTCACGATCGACAACGGCGAGTTCGTCGCCATCGCCGGGCAGTCCGGCTCGGGCAAGTCGACGATGATGAACGTGCTCGGCTGCCTCGATATCCCGACCTACGGGGACTATTTGCTTGCCGGGAAGGACGTTGCGGAGCTCACCGACAAGGAGCTCTCGCACATCCGCAACAAGCAGATCGGCTTCATCTTTCAGGGCTATAACCTGATCCCCTCGCTCAACGCCGTGGAGAATGTCGAGCTGCCGCTCATCTATCAGGGCGTGTCGCCCTTTGACCGGCGGGACATGGCGATGGACGCGCTGGAGCGCGTGGGGCTCGCGGACCGCGCGAAGCACCGCCCCAGCGAGATGTCCGGCGGCCAGC
>JAFZQQ010000233.1 GCA_017620315.1 Oscillospiraceae bacterium
CGGTTCATCTGCTCCAAGGGCCACGCAGGCCCGGCGGTGTACGCCACCCTCGCCAACCGCGGCTACTTTGACAAGAAGGAGCTGCTCACGCTCAATCAGGGCGGCACCAATCTCCCCTCCCACTGCGACATGAATCGCACCCCCGGCGTCGATATGACGGCGGGCTCCCTCGGTCAGGGCTTTTCCTGCGCCGTGGGCGTCGCGCTGGGCTCGAAGCTATCGAAGGACGGCGCGACCGTCTATGCCCTCGTCGGCGACGGCGAGAGCCAGGAGGGTCAGATCTGGGAGGCGGCGATGTTTGCCGCTGCCAAGAAGCTGGACAATCTCATCGCGTTCACCGACTATAACAAAATGCAGATCGACGACACCGTGGAAAATATCGTCGATATCGCGCCGCTGGCGGAAAAGTGGGCCGCCTTCGGCTGGCACGTCATCGACGTGGAGGACGGCAACGACGTCGAACAGGTCTCCGCGGCTGTCGCGCACGCAAAGCTTGGCCTCGGCAGCGGAAAGCCGACCATGGTCATCCTCAACACCGTAAAGGGCTGCGGCGTCAAGTGGATCGAGGATTTGGGCGTCGCCAACCACAACACCAACGTCAGCGAGGAGCAGGCGAAAGCCGCCATCGCCGAGATCAGAGGGGAGGCATAAGACATGGAAATGAGAGCTGTTTACGCCGAATGCCTGGCGGAGCTGATGGAGCAGGACAAGCGCGTTTGCCTGCTGGACGCCGACCTTGCCAAGGCCTGCGGCACCCGCAAGCTGTACGACCGCTTCCCCGAGCAGTGCTTTGACTGCGGCATCGCCGAGCAGAACATGGCCTCCATCGGCGCGGGACTTTCCAGCTACGGCTTTAAGCCCTGGATCGAGAGCTTTACCCCCTTTGCCACCCGCCGCATCTGCGACCAGATCGCAATCTCCATCGCCTATGCCAGGCAGAACGTGAAGATCGTCGGCACCGATCCCGGCATTGCCGCCGAGCTCAACGGCGGCACCCACATGAGCCTTGAGGATATCGGCGTGCTGCGCTCCATCCCCGGTCTCGTGATCGTCGAGCCCGTGGACGAGGTGCAGCTGCGCGCGGCCATGCCCGTGCTCAACGCCTACGAGGGGCCGGTCTATCTGCGTCTGTTCCGCAAGCAGACTCCCGTCGTCTTCGACGAGGGCTACCGCTTTGAGCTGTTCAAAGCGGATATGCTTCGCGAAGGCAAGGATCTGTCGATCTTCGTCTCGGGACTTCTGACGCGGGACTGCCTGGACGCCGTCGAGGCGCTGCAGGCGGCCGGTATCGACGCGGAGATCATCAACGTCCACACCATTAAGCCCATCGACCGCGAGACGCTGATTGCCTCGGCGCGCAAGACCGGCGCGGTGCTGACGGTGGAAAACCACAACGTCATCGGCGGCCTGCACTCGGCTGTGTGCGAGGCGCTGGCACAGGAGAAGATCCCCGTTTGCGCCGTCGGCGTGCAGGATCGCTTCGGCGAGGTCGGCAAAATGCCCTATCTGCGCGAGGTCATGGGACTGCGCGTGGAGGATATCATCGCTGCCGCGAAAGAGGCCGTCAAGCTGAAATAACAAAAAATTCTGCAAAAAAACCGGCAGAGAGCCTTTGATCTGGCTCTCTGCCGGTTTTCCTTGCTTGGATCAATGGGAGTTGAAGTACATCATGGCGGTGCTGTCGGTAAGCACGGCGTCGCATTCGCCGGCGTAGAGCGCGGCGAAGCACTCGGTGGTGCCGCCCGGCAGGCGCGTGATCTGCCCAAGCTTTTCCATCAGCTTCGGCTGGGTTTCAAGTGCGGCGGTTGCCTCGGGGGTGGTGGGCATGGCGAGATTGCGCCGCTTCAGCGAGGCCGAGCCGGTGATGCGCGAGCCGTCGCGCGAGATGATGACGATGTCGTTTTCAATATAGGGGCCGTACTGGGTGTACTTGCGCGCGTCGATCTCTTTCTGATCCAGCGCGATGCCGCCCCAGGCGACGTCGATGTTGCCGGAATAGAGCTCGATGTAGACGTTCTCCTTCTCAATCGGCAGCACCTTCAGCGTCCAGCCGAGGCGGCTGCAGACCACGCTCGCGAGCTCCACGTCAAAGCCCCAGTAGTTGCCCTCCTGCATGTAGGCCATCGGGAAGGAATTGATGTCTACGCCGACGAGCAGGGTGTGCGCCTCCGGCTCCTCCAGCTTGCTCAGCGCCTCGGCGTCCTTGCCAAATTCGATGGCGTCGCGACCGAGCCACTTGCGGCTGAGCTCCTCAACACGCCCCTCGGCGTTGAGGGTCTCGATGGCGGCGACGACGTAGTCGCGCAGCGGATCGTCGTTGCGGAAGGCGAGGGAGTATTCCTGCTCGACCAGCGTAACGGCCGCGTTGACGCGGAAATTGGTCTGGTTGCCGCAGGCTGTCAGCAGCAGCGCCAAAAGCAGCAGCGCCGCCGGCAGCAGGGCAAGTTTCTTTTTGGTTTTCATAGCGTTCCTTTCGTGTCGTGCGGTGGAAAGAGCGGCGTTTCCTTAAAGCGTAAAGCCCTGCTTCGCGGGGCGGTAGGCGCAGGCGTAGAACGCGCGCGCGGCGGCGACGAGATGCGAGGTGTCCTTTGCGCCGGCGGTTTCATAGCAGGAGTGCATCGCCAGCTGCGCCAGGCCGATATCCAGCGTCGGTACGGCGACCTGAGAGAGGCTGATGTGGCCGAGCGTACCGCCGCCGCGCAGATCCGGGCGGTTGGAATAGCTCTGCACCGGCACCTCGGCGCGGCGGCAGATCTCCTGAAACACCGCTGCGGAGTAGCCGTCGGTGGTATAGTTCATGGCGGCGTTATATTTGATGACGACGCCGGCGTTGAGCGCGGGACGCTCGTTGCGATCGGCAAACTCGGGGCGGTTGGGGTGGACGGCGTGGGCGTTGTCCGCCGAGACCATAAAGCTGCGGCTGACGGCGGCGCGGTACTGCGCGTTCGTCTTGCCCAAGGCCTCCCAGGCGCGGCAGAGCACGTCGTCCAGGAAGGTCGAGGCCGCGCCCTGACGGGTGCCGCTGCCGACCTCCTCGTTGTCAAAGACGCACAGCACCGTCGCGCAGGCGGGCTGTTCGACCTGCAAAAAGCCCTGCATGCAGCCGAACACGCACTGCAGGTCGTCCAGCCGCGGGGCGGATACGAATTCGTTTTCCGCGCCCCAGACGCAGCCGGGGGTGCGCGGGTAGAGATTCAGTTCGCGGCTGACGATGTCCTCCTCCGCCACGCCGAGCGTCTCGGCCAGCAGCGCGTTGAGACCTTTTTCCATTCCGGCGCCGCCCATCAGCGGCAGCATGTCCACGTTGACGTTGTAGCTCTTCTCCTCGTTGGCCGAACGATCCATGTGAATGGCGAGGTTCGGGATCAGCAGCAGATCGCGGTCAATGTTCACGAGGCGCAGCTCCACGCCGTCCTTCGTGCGCACGGCAACGCGCCCTGCCACGGACAACGGGCGATCCAGCCAGGTGCTGCACAGCATCCCGCCGTATTTTTCCACCGAAAGGCGCGTGTAAAGACCGAGGTTTTTCTCCTCGCCGCCGCACTTGACGCGGAAAGCGGGCGCGTCGTCGTGCGCGGCCATGATGAGGAAATTCTCCGGCTTTTCCGGCAGGTTCAGCGCGATCACAGCCGAGCCGCTGCGGGTCACGTAGTATTTTCCGGGCGCGCGCAGGCTCCAGTCATCCTGCTCCTCCAGACGCGTATAGCCGGCCTTTTCCAGGGTCTTGGCGACGGTGTCCGCAGCGTGCCAGGCGGTGGGGCTCTGTTCAATAAACTGTAAAAGCTCGCGGTTATAATCCTGCATAGCATCGTCTCCTGTTCTTTTTTTGTTCGCTGTTTTTCAATATATCACATTTTTTTCGCTTTGCCTATAGGATTGAAAAAATTTAGAAAGTCCTGTATAGTAGAGACAGAATATCGCGCCCGGCTTGTCCGGGTCAAAAATGAGAAAGGATGATCGCCCATGAAAGTACCCGAGCTGCCCTATCGCCGCGTAACGATCGAAGAGGTCACCGCCGTGATGGAGGACGTGATCCCCCGCATTCAGAACGCCGGGAGCGTCGAGGAGATTTTAAAAGCGCGCGAGGATTATCTCAAACTGTATCTGGAGTATGCCACCAACGCAAGCCTTGCCAGCATGCGCTACACCATCAACACCGTGGACGAGTTCTATGTGGCGGAGAACGACTACTACGATGAGATCGGCCCCAAGGTCGGCAACTATATGGTCAAATACGCCGCCGCGCTGCTGGATTCGCCCTTCCGCGCCGAATTGGAGCAGGCCTTGAGCCCGGTGCTCTTCCGGTCGATGGAGGTCAGCCGCAAGTCCATGTCCGAGGCCATCGTTGAAGACATGGTGGAGGAGAACAAGCTCACGCGCCGCTATAGCGACCTCATGAGCGGTATGGAGTTTTGCTTCCGCGGCGAGACCATGCCCCGCTCCACGCTGATGAAGTACGCCAAGGACGCCGACCGCGCCACGCGCCGTGAGTGCTACGAGGTGCTCGGGCGCGGCCTCGAGGCGCACAAGGCGGAGCTGGACGAGATCTTTGACGAGCTTGTCAAGGTACGCGACCGCATGGCCAAAAAGATGGGCTATCAAAACTTTGTCGAGCTCGGCTACTACCGCATGGGACGGCTCTGCTACGACCAGGAGAAGGTCAAGACCTTCCGTGAAAACGTCCTGCGTGACGTTGTGCCCGTCGTTGCCCGCCTGCGCACCGAGAACGCCAAAAAGCTCGGCATCGAGGACTACCACTTCTACGATGATGGCGTCATCATCCCCGGCGGCGACCCGGAGCCCCGCGGCAAGGAGGAGATCTTTGCCGCCGCCAAGGCGATGTACCACGCCATGGGCAAGGAGACCGGCGATTTCATCGACCTTATGATGGACAACGAGGCCTTTGACGTCGAGTCGCGCAAGAACAAGTGGGGCGGCGGATACTGCACGGAGTTTGCCAAGTTCAAGCAGCCCTTCATCCTCGCCAACTTCAACGGCACCGCCGGCGACGTGGACGTTATGACCCACGAGGCGGGACACGCGCTCAACGCCTATCTGATTGCCGACAACCGCTTTGCGCTCGAGCTCGGCTGCGGCGGCATGGAAACCGCGGAGACGCACTCAATGAGCATGGAGTTTTTCGCATGGCCCTATATGGAGAGCTTCTTCGGCGCGGACGCGGAACGCTACAAGTTCATGCACGCGCTGGAAAGCTTCTCCTTCATCCCCTACGGCACGATGGTCGACGCCTTCCAGCACATCGTCTACGAGCACCCGGAGCTCACGCCCGACGAGCGCGACGCCGCGTGGCTGAAGCTGGAAGAGGCCTTCCGCCCGCACATCTCCTTTGAGGGCATGCCCTATCTCGACAAGGGCACGCGCTGGCAGTATCAGATGCACATCTATGAAAGCCCCTTCTACTACATCGACTACTGCCTCGCGCAGACAGCGGCTTTCCAGTTTTTGATGGCAAGCCTCAAGGACTACGACGAGGCTTTCGTGCGCTACCTGCATCTGTCGAAGCAGGGCGGCGAGAAGGTTTGGACGGATCTGCTCGAGGAGGCGGGCTTCCCCTCGCCCTTCACCCCGGGCGCGCTGAAAGAGCTCGCCGCGCAGGTCGAGGCGCTGCTGGAGAAGCTGCGCTGATACGTACGATAAACGCAAACAAGGATCGGCGCATTGGCGTCGATCCTTGGACGCATAGGGGCAGCCCCCGCCAAAGCGAAGAACCCGACTACGCCTCGGGAACAAATCGTCCTGCAGCAAAAACGGCAAAAGCAAAAAGGAATATCTTTGCGATGGGAGAATCCACATGAAAAAATACAGCATACTGATTGTCGAGGACGACCTTAATATCGGGGACATGCTGCAGGAGGCTCTTGAGATGGAGTCTTATTCTGTGAGACGGGCTTACTCTGGCACGGAAGCCCTGATGATAGTTGAAAACCATAAGCCGGATATGATTCTTCTTGATCTTATGATACCTGGCATATCCGGTGAAGAGCTTATCGGCAGGGTCAACGGTGTCATGACCATTGTAATCAGCGCCAAATCCGATCTTACCTCCAAAATCAATCTCCTGAAAAAGGGCGCCAGTGATTACGTAACGAAGCCTTTTGCCATATCAGAGCTCCTTGCGAGGATAGAAGCGCATCTGAGGCTTGCGGATGCGTCCGGAAACAACGCAGTGCTTTCAGAAGGAAAAAGCCAGGTCTGTGTAGGGAATATTACTTTGGATAACAGCCTCTTTATGGTGACAAACGGAAAAGAGCGGGTAAATCTTACACGAACAGAGGCTGCGATATTGGGGCTGCTTATGCATAACGCAAACAGACCGATCGGGCGAAGCACCATTCTCGACAGGATCAGCGACGATACCCCGGATTGTACGGAACGCTCGCTCAAGCAGCATGTCAGCAACGTCAGAAAAAAACTGCGCCGGCTGGACAACATAGATCATATAGAAGCGATATACGGAATCGGATTTCAGTATAACGAATTTTGACGATATCTTGACGTTTTACATACCACTTTCTTGACGAGAAGGTGGTATTGTTTATTTCGACAACCCCGGCAAGCTTGCGCGGAGCTGTTTCCCGGATTTGCAGCTTGCAGGATATGACAAGGAGAAAAGCAAGAGATGGAATACGTTTTTAAGGCAAAGGGCTTGCGTAAAAGCTATGGCAAATTTGCCGCGCTTACCGATGTGAACATGGAAATCCCCCGAGGCGCCATATATGGCTTTGTCGGGAAAAACGGCGCCGGGAAAACTACGCTCATCAGGCTCATGTGCGGCCTGCAGCGTCCTTCATCCGGTTCATACGAGCTTATGGGGAAAGCCTTTGACGACAAGGATATTGTCAAGTCAAGACGCAGAATGGGCGCCGTGATTGAAGAGCCCGCCATATATAAAGGCATGTCTGCCAGAGACAACCTGATTCAGCAATGTCTCATGCTCGGCATTCCCGATTTTGACGGCGTTGACGAAATACTTAGGCAGGTGGGATTGACCGATACCGGAAAAAAGAAAGCCGGAAATTTCTCGCAAGGCATGCGTCAGCGTCTGGGGATCGGCATCGCTCTTTGTGGAAGCCCCGATTTCATCGTCCTCGACGAGCCTATAAACGGTCTTGATCCACAGGGTATCATCGAAATCAGAGAGCTGATTCTAAAGCTCAACAAGGAGCACGGCGTTACCTTTCTTATTTCCAGCCATATTCTCGATGAGCTCGCAAAGATCGCGACCAATTTTGGTTTCATTGACAAGGGAAAAATCATTCGTCAGATGAGCTGTGAAGAATTGAAGTCGGTTTGCCGCAAGTCGATTCGGATCAAGGTAAACGATGTCGGCCTTTTTGCAAAGCTTATGGAAGAAAAAGCGCTGGAGTACAGGATTATCGATGCAAATACCGCAGACGTTTACGCGGACCTGACTTTCTCCGACATTGCTAAGGATTGCGAAAAAACAGGATGCTCAATCATCACGATAGATGAACGCAACGAAAGTCTGGAGGCCTTTTATTTGTCATTGGTTGGAGGCGAGGACTATGTTCCGAAATCTATACGCTGATACCAGAAGCATATTGCTAAACCGCGGTTTTCGATTCGCGCTTGCGGCAATCGTTTCCTGGCAGCTGCTTTTTTTGCTGTTTGTCTGGCTGATTCAGACCTTGTTTTTTAAGGAAGCCTTAACGGCCGAGGATGTCGGCTTCTCTTTTTCCTCGGTTGCCGTCTTTCTGGTTACTGGTTCATCGCTTTATATAAGCGGCGATGCATTTTCGTCTGGTTGTATAAGAAACAAAATAATATCCGGCGCACGAAGAACAGAGGTTTTTCTGTCCGCCGTATGCGGAGGGATGTTTCAAGGCGTGATGTATTCCATGCTGGCCTGTGTGGTATCTGTGATGGTATCATTGCTTTTCACCGCCGGATACATGTCATATTCTATCCAGGAGATCGCGGAATACTGGATCGTTATTACGATGGCGTGTGCGGCAATCGGAGCTTTTTCCACTGCCCTGGTAATGTCGCTTGGCGGAAATCAGCTCTCATATATTATCGGCTTCGCGCTTGCCTTCCTGCTGAACGTCGTGTCTGCCCGTATCGTTGACAAGCTGTACCCTGCCGACGGACTGTGCGCTCTTACGGGAACAAAGCTTGCCGCGTACAGCTTCTTTGACAGATTTATTCCGTATTCCTATTTTACGGCCACACCTCACTATGGCATGGGCAATTATGTTTCGGGGTGTGCGGGCCTCATTTTGACGTCGCTCGCAGCAGGCTGGATGGTTTTCAGAAAAAAGGAACTCAAATAGTCCAATGGAGATAAGGTTATGATCAATTTATATAAAAGCAATATGAGACGACTGTCGAGAAATCCTTTGTTTATAGGCGGCCTGGCGATAGCCTTTCTGGCGACGCTGGCGTTTACCTCAAATATGATCGGGCTGACAGGACGCTTTGCTGCAATTGAAAATGAAGAACGAATGTTTTTTATCAGCATAGCGATGATGGGCTTCTTTACTGTCTTTGTGCCGCTTTTTACGAACGTGGAGTATGGAAACGGCGTCATCAGAAATAAGCTTGTCGCAGGATATTCCATCAAGCAGGTTTTTTACAGTCATCTGCTTGCTCACGCCTCCGCGCTGTTTCTCATGAGCGCGATTTACATGCTTGCCGGAATCCTTGGCGGGGCAAAAATCAGCGGATCAATGCTTCTGAAAAACACCGTCTTGTTCTTCGCCTTGTGCGCGTATATTTCGGTGATGCTGCTTTTGTCGATTCGCGTGAAGAAGGCCGTTGCGCTTATCGGATATGTTTTTCTGGTTCTTATGTTCAGCTATAGCGGCGTAATGACTGGAAATGCCATAGTATCCTTTGTTTTGAAAGGCTCTGCAAAGACAATTGGTGTAATAATCTACAACACGATCGCCTTTGGACAGTGGTTTGCCAACCTGTGGTTCAGCAGCGAAGAAATGAATCCCGGCAACGCGACACAGCTTGCCATTTCAGCCG
Source organism: Oscillospiraceae bacterium (assembly GCA_017620315.1). Taxonomy (GTDB): domain Bacteria; phylum Bacillota; class Clostridia; order Oscillospirales; family Oscillospiraceae; genus Hominicoprocola. Next base: position 9,016 of record JAFZQQ010000233.1, read on the forward strand.
CAATGATATTTGCCACGGTGTTTTTGGGCGCTTTCAGGCTGGATAAAAAAGATATAAAATAAGCATAAAGCAGGATAGAAAAGTGAAACGACATAAAACAACAGTGCAAATTTGTGTTTTTGCGATGGTCGCATTTATTTGCGCGCTGATATTTTTTTACCGCACTGATGCCTGTTCGCCCGATAAAAAGATGACGGGAATAGAGGCCGTAGCACAAGACTTTTCGGCGTTCGTCATTCCGAGCGACGTGAGGGTGGTTGGAATCGGCGAGGCTACGCACGGGAACAGAGAGTTCCAGCTCGCAAAAAAATACGTTTTTGAAAAGCTTGTATGCGAAGGAAACGGGCGCGCGATATGCTTTGAAATGGCTGTAGGCGACGCCGCTATGATCAACGACGCGGTACACAGCGCACATGCAGATCTGACGGAAGTGCTTGGAAAACAGAGCTATCCTTTGTATGACACGCCGGAAATCCTGAGTCTCCTGGAATGGATGAGGGCTTATAACCAGGGCCTTCGGTATGAGGATTCGCTCATGATTTATGGTGTGGATATGCAGGGCGCGCAAACCGCCATTCACTACATGCAGGAGCTTTGCAGAGCGGGAGACGGCCCGTTCACAGAGGAAGAGAAAAACAGGCTTCTTTCCATGAAGGCGGAGGAGAAAGACGACTACGCAGACGATAGAGCTTTCTTTGAGGCCATGCATCAAAGGCTTTTGGAGCACGACGACATCAGAAGCCGACAGCTTTCCGTGGCCGCAGGCTGTATTATCCAGAGCATAGATTCTCCAAACTTTTACGAACAACCGCGACAATACTCGCATTACAGGGATCTCTGCATGGGGAAAAACCTGAAAGCTTATTCGGAAATAGAAGAGGCTCGGGGATATTCGCAGGTGGTTGTCACCGCGCACAACGGGCATGTGATGAAGGGCGGCGCGTCCGCGCTTCCCGGCGAAAACACGGAAACCATGGGCGATCAGATCAACCGCTTGTTCGAAGGAAGCTATTTTTGCATCGGCACGGAATTCTACGAGGGCTATGTGAACATCCATACATTCGGAACCTACGGCGACGCATACCATCGGGCGGATCATTTTTATCGCAGCGACGATCCCTTGGCATATCAGGCAAAATTTTTTGACGACGGCGCATACTGTCTTGACTTTTCAAGGGTAACAGAAGAAAATACACTTGTGTATAAATCCATTCACAGTTATATTTTCAACGCCATCGTGGGCGAAGGATATACCTCCTATGACGAGCTGGCGAAGAACCACAGAATTAAGCTTGTGCCCGCGGACAGATATGACGCGGTCATATATTATTACGAGGTTACGCCGATCCATCCCATCCATTACAGCGGCGCTGCCGAAGCTCCGGGTCGGAGCAACTAACGAGAAAACAGGGAGCAAGTAATGAAATATCTGCTTGTCGTCTGCCTTATCATCATTGCATGTCTGGTACTGAAACTCATCGCCCTACGCGGTTCGATCAAGGAACTGCGTAAGGACTATTCCGAACGCGCCGAGATTCATACCAATACGCTTCTCGGCGTACAAAGCCGCGACAAGCAGATACGCATGCTTGCAAGCGCCCTGAATGAAACGCTGAAAAGGCTGAGGGATTCTTACAACAGATATGAAAACGGTGACCGAGAGGTACGCAGTGCGATCACCAATATTTCCCATGATTTAAGGACGCCGTTGACTGCTATCAGCGGCTATCTTGAGCTTGCCGAGAAGCAGGAAAAGACCCCGGAGATGGCCAGGTATCTCTCTGTTATCGAGAAAAGAACGGAGCAAATGAAAAAGCTTACGGAGGAGCTGTTTGCGTACTCCATGATTTCCGGAGGGGAGATCAGCGAGGAGAAAGAAGAGCTTAACGTAAACAAAATACTGGAAGAGAGCATCATGAGCTATTACCCCGCGCTTAAAGCACGTGGAATAACTCCTGAGCTGAGAATCACAGAAGAAAGAATTACAAGAACGCTTTATCCGTCTTATGTGGAAAGAATCGTCAATAACCTCATCAGCAACGCCTTGAAATATAGCGACGGGGATCTGGAAATATCGCTTTCCGACGAGGGCGCGCTAAGGGTGGCCAATTCCGCCGCCAAGCTGTCGTCCGTAGATGTAAACAAGCTGTTTGACAGATTCTTCAGCGTGGAGAACGCCAGCGCCAATTCAACGGGGCTTGGGCTGTCAATCGTAAAGCTTTTGGCGGAGAGGATGGAGCTTCGTCTTGATGCAAAATATGAGGACGGCAAGCTTGTCATTTCGGTCGGTTTTTAAAGAACAACGGAATTTTTCGGTCTGTATAAACAGCTTCAGCCGCCGAGCATTTTGACAGTCTGGGCGTGTTGCAAAATGCGCTTTTGGGGCTAAAGTCACAAAAGAATATCTCTATGTAGTTACTGGGAACCGCCGATTTTGGCAGTTCCCAGTAACTTTTCTCGCAAATACTTTTTTGAAATTTATATTTTGCAACACGCC
>JAFZQQ010000234.1 GCA_017620315.1 Oscillospiraceae bacterium
CTTCTCCGGCACGGTGTCCGCGAACAGCAGCTCCTCCGGTATTTGAAGTCCCTGTGTGAAAAGGTCGATGTTGTCGAGCCATTCCTCCGGGCAGCGGACGTCCTTCTCTCCGCCGAAGATGACGTCGAAGCGCTCGTCCGGGACGTGTATGGGGATCACGCCGTCGAGGTTTTTCCGGTACGAGCGGTAGTGCTCCATTGTCACCTGCAGCATGAACTGCCTGCGGCTGAGCTCGTCGATCTGCGTTTTCAGGCTGTCGTTCTCCTGCTGGAATTCCCTGACGATCCCGTCGACGTCGCCGTCGCCGTAGGTGTGGGATATCGTGCTGAGCGAGAGGTTCATCCCGCGCAGCTTGCGGATGTAGAGCAGGTTCTGGTAATCGTCCCACGAATACTCGAAATATCCGTTTTCCACACGCTGCGGCGAGAGCAGCCCCTTGTTGCGATACATACGTATCGTTTCGGGGTTCACACGGCTGATCTTTGCAAGTTCGTTTATCTTCATACGGCAAAGTCTCCGGGAGAAAAATATTGACTCTGTATCTGCTACAGAGTTTATTCTTATTTTATTAAAAAGTCAATTGATTTGACAGAGGGAGTTGAAAAAATGACAGAAACCATTTCCACCCTTCAGGGTCTTCTGCACGACGTCGTTCAGATCGCGACGGTGCTGATGGAGTTTTTCGGCGTGTGCGTGCTGGTGTGGACGGCCGGGCGCAGCTTCTTTCACTGGATCAGGCGCGACGGTCAGAACATCCGCCTCGCGCTCGCCCAGGGCATCGCGCTGGCGCTTGAGTTCAAGATGGGCGGCGAGGTTTTGCGCACAGTGGTGGTGCGCGAATGGGCCGAGCTCGGCATCCTCGGCGCGATCATAGTCCTGCGCGGGCTTCTGACCTTCCTGATCCACTGGGAAATAGAAAACGAGCGCAAGGCAATAGAAAAGGAAAAGCCGTGACGGTACCTTACGGTCTGCTGTGAAACGATCCGCTGTGGTCCATATTACCCTGTCTAAGTGTTGCTTTTTCGCAAATCACCTTTTCGGTTTGCAATATTGCGCAAAAGACGGGAAGAAAAATCGGGCAGTTTCGTTTCTGAAACTGCCCGACAAACCGGAAGTTGTTTAGCGAACAACCTCGAATTCCTCGCATACCAGCTCTATTTTTTCATCAAACTGCCGATTTATAGTCTTTAATTCATCAGCAAAGAATTCTTTATGCACCCTTTTCCAATATTCCAAGGTACGGTTTCCTTCCCCCTCCTTAAAAGCATGCTCTTCTGAGACAGCATCAAACGTTGTCACGTACACTTTCGTAGTTTTGGTAATACAGACAGCGTTTTCCCCGGAATCCAGTATGATATTATATCCCCCTACTTGCGGCAATTGTTCGTTTTCAAGCTTATAAAAAACAAGAGCAGAACAAGTCGCTGTTTTTTTCCCATCTTTAACTAATTGAGCAAGCTCGTCTGCATCGCCTCCAAATGTCCATGCTTCATAGTTGCCCTCAAGTCCTGACATCTGCCACATCTTTTCAGCTGTCACGATAATATTCCCCCATAACTTTGCTTCTCTTTTGCCAATTCGGCAAACAGTAATTTAATCCTCCGAAAAAGGATATGACGCTGTGTTCATTTTAGTTGCTGCATTTGAAAGCATAACATTTTTCACAGTCATAATCAAGCTGTTGGTGCAAGTGCCGAAGACGAAGGGCAACAACAATTAAGATAATAGGGACCCGCTGTGAAAATACTTGCGTCCGCGTTCTGTTCCTGTTATAATAATATAGTTTACAACGTCGGCAAGAGGGGGATGCGCGTGAAAAGGGTTTTGGCCGCCGCGGCTACGGTTATATTCATATTGTCGCTCGCGGCGTGCGGCGGGAACGGAGCCTCCGGCGCCTATCCCTCGCGCGACATAAACGGCATCGTCCAGTGGGGCGCGGGCGGCGGGACGGATTCGCTCATGCGTCCGCTTGCCTCGCTTGCGGAAAAGAGCCTCGGCAAGAGCATCGTCATCAAAAACATGACCGGCGCCACGGGCTCGATCGCCGCGCAGTATGTGAGCGACGCGCCCGCCGACGGCTATAACCTTCTGATGGGTGCAGAGAATCCCGCGCTTTACGACGTGCTGGACATCAGCGCGCTGACCTATGACGATTTTGACTGCGTATATCTCATCGGCGACGAGACCGTCGGCATCGCCGTCGGAAAGGATTCGCCCTATACAAGCTTCGGCGAGCTCGTCGCCGCCGCCTCCGCCGCGCCCGGCACGCTGAAGATATCGACCACCGGCGTCGGCGGGCTGCCGTGGGAGGTCGGCGCGTTCATCAAGGACGTCACCGGCGCGGAATTCCTGCAGGTCCCCTACGACAGCGACGCCTCGGCGAAGATGGCGGTGCTCGGCGGCGAGTGCGATTTGACCGTGTGCAAGGTGCAGTCCGGGCTTGAGGACTATCGCGCGGGCGAGCTGAGATTCCTTTGTATGTTCTCCTCCGCGCCCGTGTCCGCGATGCCGGACGTCGCGCCCGTCACCGTCGAATACCCGGATTTTGAGAAGTATCTGCCCTGGGGCCCCTTCTACGGCGTATTCGTCAAAAAGGGCACGGACGCCGCCGTGATCGACGCGCTCAGCCGTGCCTTTTCCGAGGCAGGACAGGACGCGGGCTATCAGGACATGCTCGCGGGCTTCAACGTGAATTTTCTCGGTCTGACCGGGGACGACGCCGCGAATTATATCGCCTCCTGGCGCGAGGGCACGGTCGGCGCGCTGAGAAACAGCGGCGCGATAAGCTGACGATCCGCACGGCCCACAATGCCGTGCGGAATTTTTACGACATAATGGAGACGCCCATGCCTGACAACAAGTCAAACGATACAACCGAATACGGTGATGCCGGACACGCGGCGGAGCGCGGCTTTGCCCTCGCGCTGCTGCTGCTCGGCGCGGCGGCCTTCGGCATGTCGCTGGAGCTGTGGCACAGCACGCCGCCGCCCCGCGCCTCCTCTGCCGCGGCGCTGCCGCTTATCGTCACGGCGCTGTGGACGCTCGCGGCGCTTTTGAATCTCGTCGGCATTTTCCGTTCCGCCTGGGGCGGCGGAAGCGCGCACTTCATCGACGCGCTGCGCTTTGCCATTCCCCCGCGCCTCGCGCTCACGCTTCTCGCCGTCGCAGCCTATTGCGCGCTGCTGCTGCTCGGCGTCAGCTTCTATCTCGCGACGCCGCTGTTCCTCTTCGGCACGATGTGCTTTCTCTGCCGCGGGGACTATGTCAAAAACCTGATCCGCACCGCCGTCGTGACCGGCTTTATCGTGCTGGTCTTCCGCGTGCTGTTCGGCGTCGTGTTCTGACGGAGGGTGCTATGGGTATGCTTTCGGGTCTCACGGCGGTGCTCAGCGAGCCTGTTTTGATCGTGCTTGTCGCGCTGGGCACGCTCGCGGGCGTGTATGTCGGCGCGGTCCCCGGGCTGTCTGGGACGATGGCGGTCTCGCTGCTGGTCTCCTTCACGCTCGGCTGGGAGACGCGCAGCGCGCTCGCCGTCATGATCGGCGTGTATGTCGGCGCGGTGTTCGGCGGCTCGCGTCCCGCGATACTTTTGAACGTCCCCGGCGCTCCGGCGGCCGTCGCCACCTCGCTGGACGGATACGAGCTCGCGAAAAAAGGCCGCGCGGGCGAGGCGATGGGCGCGGCGACGGTGCAGTCCTCCATCGGGACGTTTTTCGGCGTGCTGGCGCTGCTGCTGTTCGCGCCGCCCGTTTCGGAACTTGCGCGCAGCTTCCGCTCGGTGGACTATCTTCTGCTCGCGCTGATCGGGCTTCTTGCCGTCGGCTCGCTGAGCGGTCGCTCGCTCACGGCAGGCGTGATCGCCGGCTGCGCCGGCATCTTTCTCGGCTGCGTGGGCGTGGACGCACAGACCGCCGTGCGCCGCTTCACCTTCGACGTCGTATATCTCAACTCCGGCGTCGACCGCGTCGTCGCCATGATAGGACTTTTCGGCGCGTCGGAGGCGCTTTTCCAGCTTGCGGACGCGAAGGCCGCTCCGGTGCGCCAGAAGATCGACCGGGTGCTTCCCCCGCTGGGCGACGCGCTGCGGTTTCTTCCGCTGACGCTGCGCTCCGCCGTGATCGGCATACTCGTCGGCGCGCTGCCGGGCGCGGGCGGAGACGTCGCCGCGCTTTTGAGCTATGACCACGCGAAGCGCACAACGGCGCATCCCGCCGTCCCCTTCGGCGAGGGCGCGCTTGAGGGCGTTATCGCGCCGGAAACGGCCAACAACGCCGCCATCGGCGGCGCGTTCATCCCCATGCTTACGCTCGGCATCCCCGGCGACGCCGTGACCGCGGTGCTGCTGAGCGCCTTCACCGTCAAGGGTCTGCGTCCGGGCCCGAACCTCATCCGCGAATCGCCGGAGTTTTTCGGCTTCATCGTCGTCTGTCTGCTGCTCGCGGCGATCTTTCTCCCGCTCTTCGGCCTGACCGGCGTGCGCGCCTTTGTCAAGCTCACCGAGATCCCGCGTGAGGTGCTGATGCCGTCGATCCTGGTGCTCTCCGCCGTCGGGGCTTACGCGATCCGAAACAGCCTTGCCGACGTGTTGTGGATGTTCCTCTTCGGCGTCGCTGGTTACTTCCTGAAGCGGTTCGGCTATCCCGTCGCCCCTGCCGTCGTGGGGCTCATACTCACCCGGTTGTGCGAGGAAAACTATCGCCGCGGCGTCATGCTCGCGGGCTCGGTACCCGCTATGCTCGCAAGCGTTTTCAAAAGCCCGGTGTCTGTCATTCTTCTCGCGCTGCTCGTCTTTTTGCTCGCCGCCCAGGCAAGGACGCGGCTGCGGGCGAAAAGAAAGGATATGCGGCACGCTGCGGGGCAGCTCGACGGCGACGAGCATTAACAGCGATTTTCTCCGCCAAAAATTGACATTGGGCGACAGATAAGCTATAATAAATCGATATGCTTCAGAGGAAGGGGGGCGCTTTGTGGATATACAGCTTTTTGCGGCGAAATTGGAGCGTCCTTTGACCGACGCCGAGACGGAGACCTTCCTTCGCATCATGCCCCCGGAGCGGCGCGAGCGCCTGTTGAGCATGAAGAACGAGCTGCCCCAGGAGCCGCTGTGCGCCTATGCCATTTTGTTCATGGTCACGCACACGATCTACGGTTGGAAGAAGTTCCCCCCGATCCGCTACAACAAGTACGGAAAGCCGGAGTTTGACGGTTATCCCGACGTGCAGTTCAATCTGAGCCACACGCGCAGCGCGGTGCTGGTCGGCGTGCACGACGAGCCGTTAGGCGTGGACATTGAAAAACTCCGCCCGGTGAGCGAGCGGAGCATGGAGCGCATCGCCGGCACGACCTCGCGCCAGGAATTCTTTGAAAGCTGGGTGCGCCGCGAGAGCCGCAGCAAGTGGAACGGCGCGGGGCTCGGATCGATCCGCGAGAGGGAAAATCCCGCCATGCGCGGCGAGCGCATAGAGTTCATCGACACCTTCCCCGACTACGTCGCCTGCATCTGCACGCATTCCGACGCGCGGATCGCGCCGATCAGGACGTTCACCATCAAATAGGCCAAACAGAAAACGGGACTGCACTGAGGCGGAGCCTTCTCCGCTTCCATGCAGTCCCGTTTTTTGCCTGTTCGCTGCCCGCGCGGCGCCTGCGCGGGAAAAGTCTATGTCAGTCAGCCGAATCCATAGCCTTCTGTACTCCGCTTTGAAGGACGCTCTGTCCCGCCGCGGCGGAGACGGAGTTGTTGGCGTACTGATCCTTGAGATCCTGGAACTTTTTGAGCGTCGCCTCGCGGGTGCGCTGGGCGAGATCGGGCAGCTTTCCGCCCCACATCTTCTCAGCCTCGGCATAGCCCTTTTCAAACGCCTCTATCATCGAGTCGAGCTTTTCGGGGTCGCCGCCCGTGAGCGCGGTCGCGTACTGGATGAAGCGGTCACTGGTCTGCTCGACGCCCCAATACCCGTCGTCCGCGGTGTCCTTTTTGGCCTGGTCGACGTCCTCCTGCGTGAACTTGCCGGACTTGATCGCCTCAAGCACTTTTTCCTTGCTGATCATGCCCGCCATGTCCGCCTGTTCGACCTGCTGGCCAAGCATCTTTTTGACAAGGTTCATCATGCGCTGCTCGCTCTCGTCGCGCATGCGCTCGATCGTATCGGCGTCGACCGCGTAGGCTCCACGCGACGCGGAGGCGCTGTAGCTGCGTCCGCCGTCCGCCTTGTACGACGCTGCTTCGGCGTCGGTCGATACGACCTCGGCCTTTGCGTTCTCGTTTTCCTTGCCTTCCGCCTTGACGTTCACCTTTTCGGAAGCCTTGTATACATTGCTCCCGCCGACCTTAACATTGCCTATTTCCATACCGTATCCTTCCTTTCTGCACGGTTCATCGTGCGTTGTTCCGGCGCATATCGCCGCAAAAGTCCCGGCGCCGACGTTCCCCGGCGGCAACTGCTCTTCGGGCAATCGTCCTTGATTGCATTTTATATATCGGCAGAAAAAAGGAAAGATTTAGGATAATAGCCGGGCTTTGCAAATGATCCCGGCTTTTTCGTCACTTTGCTCAAAAGCCCTCGCAGATCCGCGCCGCTTCCTCCTCCGCCAGCGCGTAGACCGCGTCAAAATCCACAAAAGGATTGTACACGCGCTCAAGCGCGTCGTGCTCCCGCTTCGCGCGGCAAAGCGCGTCTTCCGCCTCTGCCAGCAGCTCCCGCTCCACCCTTGAGGCGAGCTTGAGCTTCGCGCGCCGCGCGCGCTCCATTGCTCCCTCCGCCATGGCGTCGAGCCGCAGCCGACGATACGGCTTACCCGGATAGGGCATGCGCGCCGTCGAGCTTACAAAGGCAAGCCCCTTTCCGGGTATCAGCACATGTCTGAGCTCCTTCGGTCTGTACGGGTCGGGACAGGCGAGCACATCGCAGCCGGACTCCGCCGCGGCGGCGCAGATCCGCTCAAGCTCCGCGGAGGCAAGCCCCCAGCTGTCCGAAAGCTCATAAACGCGCGGGC
>JAFZQQ010000235.1 GCA_017620315.1 Oscillospiraceae bacterium
CTCCCCGGCCGGGGAGCTGCTGCTGTAGTATGATAATGTCTATTATCCGCCTGCATGCAAGCAGATGAAATTGTGCTGCATCGGAAGTATTTACGGTTCGATGATGTTGAACGTCCTGTTGATCGGCGTCATGTACTGCACGAGGCGCGCGGGCACGGTGGCGTCGCCCTCAAGCCGCACCTTGTCGAGCACCTCGCTCTTGCCGCCCATGAGGGCGAGAAGCTGCAATCTCGCGCAGGACATCGTGCAGTCTGCCGCCTCGCCGCTTTCGCCGCGATAGACGAGCAGCACGCCGTCCCTGCGCACGACGCGGAAGCGTTCCCCGGTATCCGTGACGTTCAGTTCAAGGGAGAAATTGTCGTTCTGCGCGGCAAGCGCGTCGGTCATGATGTCGATGTAGTCGAGCAACATGTCGGCCGTCATCTCTGCCTGCATGCCCTCGCGCCCGGTGACCGTGCGCTCCTTGACCGCCTGGTTGCCCTCGCGCAGCTCCCACGCGCCCATCAGATAGGCGCAGCGCCACGGGCCGCTCTCGGACTGATAGCCCAGCTGCTCGAGCGCGGCGGCGCACAGATCGCGCGCGTCCTGATTGGAGGGGTCGGCGTAGACCAGTTCCTTTGTGAGCTGCGCGACCCACTGATATTCTCCCTTGTCAAAGTCCGCCCTTGCCTTTTTGAGCACCGCGTCCACGTCGCCGAGGTATTCCACCCACTTTTTCGCCGTGTCCTCGGGTGTGAGGGGATTGAGGTTGACCGGGTTGGCGTCGTACCAGCCCATGTACTTCTGATAGACCGCCTTGATGTTGTGCGAGAGCGTTCCGTAATACTGCCGGCAGTACCAAACCTTGTCGAGTCGGTCGGGCAGCGTCAGCGTGCGCGAGATCTCGGCGGCGGTCATGCCCTGATTGATGTAGTGCAGGGTCTGGTTGTTGATGTACTGATAGACCGCGGCGGTGTCCTCCATATACTCGCGTATCGCCGCGTTGCCCCAGTGCGGCCAGTTGTGGCTCTGGAACACGACCTCGGTCTCGCTGCCGAAGCGGCTCTCCGCCTGAAGGATGTAGTCCGCCCACGCCGCGGCGTCGCGCACCTGAGCGCCGCGCAGCGTGTAGATGTTGTGCATGGTGCCCGTGCAGTTTTCCGCGAGCCAAAGCCCGTGATACTTCGGGAAGAAGGCGTTCATCTCCGCGGGCGCCTCGGTGCCGGGCGTGAGCTGGAATTGGATCTCAAGCCCGTCGATGACAATGGTCTCGTCAGAGCATATCTCGTAGGTCGGCGCGATGAGCCCCACGTTTCCGACACTCTGCCCGAGCCCGATGCCGATGGCAAGGCGTCCGGTCTCGCCCGGCTCCATGATGGCGCCGTACTGGTACTGCGCGCGGCGTCCCATGGCGGGGCCGCAGTAGATGTTTTCACTCACGGCGTGCTTCAGAAAGCCCTCGGGCGCAAGTACCAGTATCTTCCCGGAGGCAAGCTGCTCGCTGAGGGGGAGCGAGGCGTCCGCGACATCCGCGGGGTCAACGGCGCCCTTCACCCCGCCGTAGTGGTCGATGTGGGAGTGGCTGTAGAGCACCGCCTTGACGTCAAGCGGGCCGAAGTGCTTCTCCATCAGCGCTTTTCCCGCCGCCATGTCCTCCTCGCACATCATCACGTCGAAAATGATCCAGCCGTTGTCCGTACGGATGAAGGTCGCGTTCGCCATGTCGTAGCCGCGCACCTGATAGATGCCCTCGCAGACCTCGAAAAGCCCGGCGTAGGCGTTGAGCTGCGTATGGCGCCAGAGGCTGGGGTTGGCGGTGTCGGGCGCCTCGTTTTCGCGCACGAAGCCGAAGGTGTCCACGCTCCACGCGACCTGCCCGTCCTCGCGGTAGATGACGACGCTCTCGGGCGCCTCGATCAGCCCGCGCAGTGCGTTTTCCTTCTCCCGCTCGTCGCTGAAGTCAAGCCTTTCATACCATGCGGCATTGGCGGCTTTGGTGAGCTCGGTCGCGCCGGTGGGGAAAGTCCAGTTATCCTCGCTCTCCGCCGCCGTGGGGGTGGGAGTTTCGGCTTTGCCGGCGTCGGCCGCTGCCGCCGGAGCCTCCGTCTGAGCGCTGCCTGTCGTGGCCGCGTTCTGAGGGGCGCAGGCCGTCAAAAGCAACAGCGACGCAAGCACGGCGCAGACAAGGCGAATATGGTTGTTTCCTGACATGATCTGTCTCTTCCTCCTGTATAAAGTGCTGTATTCTCGCGCCCGGAGCAGAATTATTGAGGGTTTCCGGACGCATTTCAGATCATAACATTTTCCGGCGGAGTTGGCAAGCACCTTGTCTTTTTCAATAAACACAGGCGTTTCCCCGACGGCCAGGAAACCGCTCAGCTTCTCAAGCGCCGAAAAGCTGGGCGGTTCTTCCGATCGTTCTTTTTCCCGTTTGCGATTCAGGGGATTATCTCACCATCTTTTGTGTAGAAGATGCCGTCGCCGCTCGGGAGCTCCTTTTGCGGCGGCGCTTCGACACTGTCTCTGGAAACAAATTGCTCTCGCTTCGTGTCAAGGTTTTTGGGGAAAAGCACATAGAACGAGCCTGTTTCTCCCACGGTGTTCCGATCCAGATAATACGTATAAACCATATTTTTTGCGATGTACAGATAATTATCTATATGCTTGTTCGCAAGCCGATCCGGATTCGACAGGTCGTCCGACGGAAAAGCGGGAGTACAAAACTCGTTGTTTGCCAGCAGATCACGGATCTCCAGTACGGACAACGGGGTTCCTTCCCTGTCTATCCAAAATGTGTTGTTTGTGATATCCAGCATGATCCACTTGTTATAGGAACTGTCCCACACCTCATTCACGACATGGCAATCACTGTCATACTTTGAGATCGGATTGATCCAGACTTTTCTTGCGTATATTCCGAGAGCCAAACACATTTCATTCAGTATTTGGGATTTTGCACGGCAGAATATTCCGTGGTTTTTCTGATCAAGACTGTATTCCAGCAGGTATAGCGCATTCATTTGATCGGGCGTAATCGAAACATTGCTTGTATGCGCAAGTCTTTTTGAGAACGCATTCATCAGCCTTGACGCCCGCTCAAACTCGCTTCCGTTTCCCGCAATCGAAGAAACAGCGTATTTTTCAAGCAATGTGGGATATTCTTCATGATCAAAATCGTAGCTGAAAACAAAATCCTCGCCTTCCCGGAATTCCGCATGCGCGGCGATAACGCCCAGTTCCATTATTTTTATTTCTTCCGGAGATTGCAAATACGTCTTCCAAAGGATCGAATCTCCCCCCAGGACCATGTAGATGTTGAAGCCAAGCGAACAAATCAGGACAAGCGCCAAAACAACCGCCGCGGGCCGCTTCCATTTTCCCCAGTTTTTCATACAAACACTCCTCTGTTTCATCCTGCGCTTTTTCGGTCAGCCTCTGCATTAGGCGGGAATCAACAACGCTTGGGGGTAACAGATGAATTGCATGAGGCAGACTCCTTGAATCGAAACGAAAACATTCTTGTCAAATGCCCTATTATACTGAACGGGGCAGGATGTATCCTATTCCGGCAAACCGGGATTGTTATATCCCTATTTCCGCATAGATTTTCTCGATGAACGGAGACTTGTGTTCAATATAACGCTCTATATCGTCGGGATATTGCTTTGCGCCCTCTTCTTTTATACGGCTGTATTTTCGCACAGCCTCAGGATGAGCCCGCAGATAATCTCTGAAGGCAATGTGCCTTCTCAGTTCCGGCGAATCCTCCGGACATACATATAGATGGTGCTGCTTCAAGTGCTCTTTGCCATCGTATTTGAATGCCTCTCGTCCGACGATACCAAGGTTACCTTCGTGTTGATAGCCGATTTCACCCAAGGCGGATACAACATCTTCCAATATAGTGTAATCCTTGATGACAACATCAATATCTATGACAGGTTTTGCAGATAAACCCCGAACCGAAGTGCTGCCGACATGTTCGATCCCTATGGCAAGTTTTCCAAGAGCATTGGCGAGCTCGTCTTTGATTTTAAGGAAATCCTGTTTCCATTGTTCATCATACGGAAGGACTACAACATGCTTCGTAACCATTCTGTATTACCTCTGCAAATGCCGATATTCCGGGATCATCGTCAATGCTTGCCCAGCTTCGTGAAGTCGAGCAAAAAGCCGCCCTTGCTCTTTGCCTTTTTCATAAACGCGTCAAGAACGCCGGCGGCGATGATGGCCTTCGGACGCCAGCACATATCCGCCAGTTCTTCGCTTGTCATGGAAAGGTAGAAATCCTTGGGGATATCAAAGCTGTTCTCTCCGCCGCCGGTTTGACCCGGCGCGCTCCCCTGACACTGGCAATCCTGATGGATATAGGCGCGGCCGTCCTCCCGGAAGCGCAGGGTGATGATATCGGCGCCATGCTCGAAATAGTCGCCGACAGACGCCAGCTTCACGTCCAGATGGAGAAAGCGGAGATGATATTCCCGTGCCAGACGTTCCGCCGCCGTATCGTAAACGCCGCGCAGAATGACATGGTTCTTTCGGAACAGCTCGGCCGTCTTTTCGGTCATGTGAAGGTCGCATTCGGGATTCTGTATCCAGACCGCGCTTATAGTCGGCAGCAGCTCAAAGAAATCGGGCTCGACCTCTTTGACCTCCTCGCCCAGTCCCAGCTCCACGCCCTGCGGATCGGCCCTTTCCTCATCATCCCAGCGGGCCATGTCTTCTTTTCTCAGGATCTCTCCGCCATACGCGTCAAAACCGTGTTTCCTGTATCCAAGACTTACAACCATTGCTGCGCTCCTCCTTTAACTCCAAATGTTTTTTTCCGCCATAAATCAGTGAGTCCATTGAAAAAACTGTAGGATCTCGTTCACCGCTTCGTCCAGCTTTTC
>JAFZQQ010000236.1 GCA_017620315.1 Oscillospiraceae bacterium
TCTGGACAATAGACCAAGAAGGGAGGCGAGGACCGTGGAGGAGAAGGGCCTCGGAAGGGTGGAGGCGCGGTTTGCCGATATCGTCTGGGAGCACGCGCCGCTTAAGTCTGGCGAGCTGGTGAAGCTCTGCGAAAAGGAGCTCTCCTGGAAGAAATCCACGACGTACACGGTACTGAAAAAGCTCTGCGCGCGCGGGCTGTTCCGGAACGAGAACGGCGTCGTCACGGCGGCGCTCTCCCGCGGGGACTTTTACGCCGCGCAGAGCGAGCAGTTCGTCTCGGAGACGTTCGCCGGCTCGCTGCCGGCGTTCATCGCGGCGTTCACGTCGCAGAAAAAGCTGACGCCGCAGGAGGTCGCCGAGATAAGGGCGATGATCGACGCGTACGGCAAGGGGGAGGGCTGACATGGAGCGGATATTCCTCATGCTGCTGGAAAAAAGCATAGACGCCGTGCCGGTCATCTTCGTCGTCTGTGTGCTCCACATCCTGTTCGGCCTGCTGAAGGCGCCGAAGGCCGCCCGCTGCGCCCTGTGGGCGCTCGTCGCCGTGCGGCTCCTTGTTCCGGTCAGCATCGCGTCGCCGCTGTCGGCGCTGTCGCTCCTGTCGGACTGGGTGCGGGACGGCGAGACCGTTGTCGAGGAGCTGACGGAGGGCTACGTCGGCTATTACCGATTCGTTTACGAGGACGGGGAGCTTTATGAGGCGGCCATTGAGAGCGGCGCCGTCCCCGGCGTCGACGGGGAGGGGAGAGCTTACGCCGTCACGGTGAAGGACGGGCTGACAGCCCCGAAGACGTTCGGCGAGGCGCGCGTGCCGATACTTGCGAGGATATGGCTCGCGGGCGCGGCGGTCATGCTCGCTTACTGCGTGTTCAGCTTTCTGCGCCTGCGGCGGAAAACGGCGTCGGCCGTCCCGCTGCGGGACGGGCTGTATCTCTGCGACGGCGTCCGGTCGCCGTTCATCCTCGGCGTTATAAGGCCGCGCATCATCCTGCCGTCGGACATCGCGGAGGGGCAGATACCGGCCGTCGAGGCGCACGAGCGGGCGCATCTGAAAAGGGGCGACCACGTCTGGAAGGTGCTCGGCTTTCTCATCCTGGCCGTCTACTGGTTTTCTCCGCCCGTCTGGCTCGCGTATATCCAGTTCTGCCGCGATATCGAGCTCGCGTGCGACGAGCGCGCGATACGGGATTTAGACGACGCCGGCCGGAAGGACTACGCCGAAACGCTCCTTTCTTTAAGCGTACCGGGCAGGGGCGCGGCGGCCTGCCCGCTGGCCTTCGGCGAGACGGCCGTGAAGGAGCGGATCAGGGCCGTTCTGCGCTATAAAAAGCCGGCCGCGTGGATCGTCGCCGTCGTGATCGTGCTCGCGGCGGCCGCGGCCGTGTGCTTCCTCACCGTGCCGAAAAACCGCGCGTTCAGGCCCGATGAGGTGCACCTCGGCTCGATGCTGAGCTCTTATGCCGTATTTGACAGCGTCAGGGACGCGGAGACGGTGGATTATCTCTACGGCCTCTGGAAAAAAGCGGAGATCGAGGGGACGAGCGGGACGATCGGCCGCGGCGTCGACGTCACAGCCACGTTCACGGACACGAAAACGGGGAAGTGGGAGCGCCTTTACATCTTCCCCGACGGCGTCGCCTCGTGGGGCGAGGACTTCCCGACGCAGTGGTATATCCTGAAGGACGGCCGGGAGATCTACCGGATATTCATGGAGCACCGCGCGGCGCAGATCGAAAGCGAGACGCTGCTGTCATAGGGACAAATCCGGCGCGAATAGGATGAAGCATCACGAAAAAGGAGTGATGCTGTCTTGTCCTTTTCGCTGGCTCTGCTGCTGGCCTGTCCGCTGCTGACGCTGCGTCTGAGCGGGAACGCCGGCGTCTTTCCCAAGCCGCTTTCCCCGGAGGAGGAAAAGCTGTACCTCGCGCGCTACGCCGCCGGCGACATGGAGGCGCGGGGCGTGCTTATCGAGCGCAACCTGCGGCTCATCGCGCACATCATCAAGAAATACTACGTGCAGGCGTCGGACGCGGACGACCTCATCTCCATCGGCACGATCGGGCTGATAAAGGGCATCTCCACCTACAAGCCGGATAAGGGCGTGAAGCTCGCGACCTACGCCAGCCGGTGCATCGAAAATGAGATACTGATGCACTTCCGGCGCTTAAAGAAGACCGGCGGGGAGGTGTCGCTCTCCGACGCCATCGACAGCGACGGCGAGGGGACCGGCCTCTCGCTCATGGACGTTCTGAGCGACGACGCCGACATGTTCGAGGACGTGTCCGCGCAGGAGACCTGCGGCCGCGTGCGCGAGCTTGTGGCTTCGGTGCTGACGGAGCGGGAGCGGGAGATCCTGACGCTGCGCTACGGGCTTGACGGCGGCCTGCCGAAGACGCAGCGCGAGACGGCGCAAAGGTGCGGCATTTCGCGCAGCTATGTGTCCCGCATCGAGAAAAAGGCGCTCGAAAAGCTCCGAACCGAGCTGGAGAGCGAGTGAACGGACAAAAACGAGCGTGTTTCGCGCATTTTTTGCTTGACAAAAGGGGATGGGTACCGTATAATAACTTTTGCCTGTTTATGGCGGCATAGCTCAGTTGGCTAGAGCATGCGGTTCATACCCGCAGTGTCCCCGGTTCAAATCCAGGTGCCGCTACCAATGGGGCGGGCACGCGCCCGCCCCGCTTTTTTCTCTCTCCGGCCCGTTGGTCAAGTGGTTAAGACACCGCCCTTTCACGGCGGTAACATGGGTTCGAGTCCCGTACGGGTCACCATTGGAGGCTTAGCTCAGCTGGTTAGAGCGCATGCTTCACACGCAGGAGGTCGACGGTTCGATTCCGCCAGTCTCCACCAAATAAAAAAGACGCCGAGAGGCGTCTTTTTTATTTGGTGGAGTGATGTTTGCCCTGCTGGGCAAGTGATGCGGCCTGCGGCCGTGATGCGCGCTTCGCGCGTGATGCGTCCTGCGGGACGTGAGGGCAAACATCGCATCACGGCGACTGAAAGGAGCCGCATCACTTCGGAGCGCAAGCGGAGAAGCATCACAGGCGCAAAGCGCCGACATCACTTAATAACAAATCGGAACACCCCCGAAAACACATCGTTTTCGGGGGCGGTTTTGTATATGTTGAAAGTATAATTACCAAATAATTGATAGTTGAATTTTGCGCGCCGGCATGGTATGATAAATATGCCACGTAAACTTCATAATGTTTCTTTCACTTAGGGAAGGTGTTTTTTACCATCCGGTAAAAACGCATTCTCCATTTCGCTTTCCCTATGTGAAAGAGAAGTTTGCGTGGCAGCAATCGGAGCTCTGCGTTTTTCGGTGCGTAGTTCCGATTGGGGCTGCGCACTTTTTTATTTCCCTAATCATGAGAAAAAGAGATATGAGAGGCAAATTATGAGTATAAAACTTATAGATGATAATACAATAGAAGTTATTTCCAGAGAAGGAAGTAATAAGAAGCTATTATCAATGAAGCGGCATACAAATACATATTACAAATACAATGCTCCAAAGGCGATTTTTACATCAGCCACAGTTGGTGGCATTACAACTGGTGGCGTTGATATTATAGGGCCGTCATATTCACTTCAGAATGGCGGAAGAACTGATAGATTTGACCTGTGGTATGAAGAACATAAGACAATAAAACTCATAAATAAGATACGATTATCACCGAGCGATACAAGTATAGCCGCAAGTGACAGTCGTTTGAAAAAGTTTTTAGAAGGTAATACTTTATTGTTGAAGTATCAACTAACTGATGAAATGGATCAAAACCAAATTCGGCTTGCGAGGGATGTTTATTCTAAAACAGGCGATACTAATCAAATGTTGAATGTTGCTCAATCTGCCTTGTCTAAAACTCTTTTGACAGAATCAGATATGAGTTATGTTTACAGTTGGATTTGTACGCCAACCAAAACGGAAAGAGTCCAGATGGAAACGGAAAAGGTTCAGAAGGAACAGAACCAAGCAGTCGGGAAACAAGTAGGTGCATTCCTTTTCCCTTTAATAGGTATTCTTTGGTGTTCTTTGGCTCTGATTGGACGGTTTAATTTCCTCGGAGTTATTTGTATTATTATTGGTATTATCTGCATAGTTATCGGCATTGTTTTTATTAAAGATTTAGTTAAAGGAAATAAGAGAAAAAACAAATGGTATGCGGGATATAAGAGAAAAAACAAATGGTATGCGGGATATGAAAAAAAAGAGAACGGAACTAATAAAAACTATAAAAAACATTCTTATAAAAGTCCAACGGACTGGACGGGTGAACGGCTGAAATCCCAAAAACAAAACACAGTTGACACCGTCAAAGAAACAGGGGGCAACACTACATATTCAGGGTATAAAGTTGATGACAGCGAAGAGAAAAAACACTGGTATGCAGGATATGAAAAGCACGATTAACATCTGTTGCCGTTATCCCTCCACCATCCCCAAATACTTATAAGCTCTCGTTCTGCAGAAATATAATTGGCGCGCTGCAAAATGCCCGAACCGGTCATTGCGAGGCCCCGCCGGGGGCCGTGGCAATCCGTTTTCCTTCATAAAAAAGGCGGATTCACACGCCCCGTAGGGACGCATCCCTTGATGCGTCCGAAAACGCGGACGGAGCGATGAAGGCATCGCTCCCTACGGCTCGAAATGACGGCTTGCTTTGCGTTTTGCAACGCGCCCTTCCGCATTTCGGTTTACATAATGTGCTCCTTCGCGCAGTCGTCCACGACGCGGACGCCCATTTTCTTCGACGGGGCCTCGAATTTTTTGACGCCGGTTTTGTCAAACTGCCCGCAGAGCCGCTTTTCGCGGTCGACGCGAAGCTCGATATCGTCCTTTCGGGCCGGCTTTTTCCTTTTGCCCATGGTATCACCTCCGCTCTTATCGTGCGCCGTTCGGGGGCGAAATAACCGAAAGGTTTGCAGTTTCTTGCGGCCTGTGATATACTGCAAAAAAAGGAGGGCGACCGTATGAAGCCGATATTCTGCAACACCATCAACCTGACGCACAACAAGAACAAGACGGAGATCGTCCTGAATTTCTCCCATCTTTACACGGAGCACAACTTTACGGCCAAGGAGGGCCAGCTCACCGACGTTTCGGGGCAGGTCGTCGAGCCGGTGGCGAGCGTGCTGCTCTCGCGCGAGGGGGCCCTGGCGCTCGCGCGGCTCATGAACCGCGTCATCGAGAATTGGGGAGAGGACGTCGAATGATCGACAAAAGGGGAGCGGACGGCCGTTCCCCTTTTTCTTTTCCCTACTTGCGCGCGGCGTTTCCCCGCGATATAATGACGGTATAGCGTATCCCTTCCCATAAAACAATAACGGAGGTACAGCCATGAGTAACGGCAATTCCGAAACCGGCGTCAAAAAAAGAGACGGCCTGATCCTGCAGATCGTCATTTCCGTCGTGTGCGCGGCGGTCGGCATTTTGCTCCTGTTCGTGCAGGAGGTGCAGGAGTCGACGCTTTGCAGCATCTTCTGCTACGTGCTGCTGGCGGCCGGCGTCGTCTCCATCATCGCGTTTTTCGCAACGAAGGGCCACCGGCGGCTGCACGATTACCGCTTCGCCTACGGCGTGGTGCTGCTCGTCCTCGGCGTCGTCGGCCTCATCCGCGCCGACGCGCTCGTCGCGGGCCTGACCGTCTGCATCGGCCTTGTGACGCTCGTCCTCGCGGTCGTCATCCTGCAGGGCTTCGTGCAGCTCCGCGTCGTCGGGAACAGGATCTGGATCGTCGAGCTCGTGCTGACCGTCCTGTCGCTCGCGGGGTCGATCCTCGTCCTGCTCAGCGTGAAGCCCATTTTCAACCTTATCAAGGATTTCCCGTACTGGGTGCTGACGTGCGTCGGCATTTTCAGCCTCGTGAGCCTGCTGCTCGTCTGGGCTGGGCTCAAGTACTCGAACAGAGAAGTGAAGCAGGAGGAGCCGGAGGCCCCCGCGCCCGCCTGCGAGCCGGTACCGGAAGCCGCGCCCGTCTTCGAGGAGCCGGCGCCGACGTTCGACGCGCCGCCCGCCGACGATGCGCCGCCGGCGGAGCCGCCCGCGGAAAGCGCCGACGATCCCTTCAACGGATAATCAGTGAAAACTTGCAAGAACGCGCAGGTCCGTACATTCGGACCTGCGCGTTCTTTGCACAAAATTTATTAGGGTCACCTGTCGCAATACGGCGTGTCGGAGACGCCCCTTTTGCGGAGCGACGCGACGAGCGCGTCGAGCGGCGTTTTCCACAGCCGCCGGAACCACCCGGTCTCCCCGAAGCGCCGGACAAGCGTGGGGCTGACGGCGTAATAAAACCGGATAAAACCACGCCCGGGAAGGCTTTTGGCGAGCGTCCCATCGCGGAAGCGGCGCAGTGTCCACACCTCCGGGCAGTCGTAGGAGCCGTAGACGGCGGTGGCCACGTAGCATCCGCCGCTCTGGCTTTGGGTGTACCGCAGAGCTTCCTTGTTGGTCGGGTCGATGTCGAGAACAAGCTTTGCGTACTTGGCGGCGTTTGACGGCTCGTCACGGCATTTCTGCAGAAGCCGCTCCACGTCCTTCCGCAGCTCGATGGAGGACTCATACTGCTTTTTTTCGTCGGCTGTCATCAGGTGCTTCGTCCCGCAGTAGCGGCAGACAAGATACCCGTTTTCCTCCAACACGTCGTTCGAGCCGCAGCTCTGGCAGACGACCGCTCTCATAGCAGGACCTCCTTATTCTTTCTCGATCACGACGGCGTTGCCGTTGGCCGTGACGCAGATGACATACGGCTCATACGTTGTTCCGCCTACGATGTTGGCCGTTTCCGGCTCCAGCGTGATATAGTCGAAGTCGACGCCGATGACGGCGTTGCAGCCGAGGTTGTAAGCCGCCTCCTTCAGCTCCCTGAGCGCCTGCCTTCTGATGCTCACGAGCGCGTTCGTCAGCTTTTCTCCGTGAGAATGGCCGGCGAACAGGCCGCCGCGCGGTATCTCGACAGCGTCGTCGCCGGAGATATAGCCGGAATACTTCACGATGCGGAAGCCGTCAAAGCTGAAACCGGAGGAGATGAGGATCTGTGAGAGCTTTTCGTCGCGCTCTGCCTGCAGGCGCGCTTGTTCCTCCAGTTCCGCCTGCTGCCGTTCGTTCCCTATTAACTCTTCCCATTCTGCAGCGGGCATCCACTGTTCCACAAACGACCCAACAGAGAGTGAGGCGTTTTCTGTTAATGCGTGAATTGTATTATAGGCGTCAGTGTCGCCGTTTTTCATGGACAGCATCAATTCATTACAGTTACCGCAGACCGTAATGGGAGGCGTTGATATTCTAATACCCCGTATTTCTTTTTCGGGAAGACGCAATAGGGTTCCTTCGGATGTTCCAATTCTAATTCCGCAAATATCACATTTAGCCATGTTCGTTTAGTTCCTTTTCCGATCAGAAAAAAACAGTTCGTTTTGTCGCTCGACACGGTGTCCGGGGGGGCGCTCACAGCTTTTCCAAAAACCGCGGCGCTTCCCCTCCGCGCACGCAGACGGCCGTACAGCAGCCGGGGACGGCCTAATAGACGGCGGCCGCGATATCCTGCTCCGGCGGGACGATGCGCCCGAGAGCCGTGTAAAACCGGAACGACCGAGGGGCGAGCGGCACGCCGCAGAGCTTTATATAACTCTCCTTGAGCGTCCAGAGCGGGAAAAAGCCCAGGTCCAGCAGCTCCGCGTCCGAGGCGATCCTTTGCCCGGCGCCGGGGCGCACGGGGCGCAGCGTCTCGATGTCCGCGCCGACGGGGAAGCCCCCGAGAGCGACGAGCACGTGCGTTTTCGTGTGGCTCAGAGAGACGAAAGCATCGGGCCGCGCGGGAAAGTACGGCTTTCCCTCCGGTGTTTTGGCAAGCTCCGGCATGTCGCCGCCGTAGACGATTTGCCACGCGTCGCGCAGCAGAAGGCGCACGGCCTCGCCGCCGGGGACTTCGTTCCGCTCGCGGAAAAAGAGACGAACGGCGGGGCGCATCAGACCGTTGCCTCCCGCCCCAGCAGCTTGTAAAGGATGCGGTACAGCTCGGCGGCCTCCTCGGGCGTGAGGGCGGAGCAGCGCGATATCTGTGCGGGGATGCCGGCCGCCTGCGTCTTCAGCGCGTCGCCGGCCTCCGTGACCGTCACGATCAGGCTCCGCTCGTCCTCCTTCGACCGCTCGCGCGTGACAAGGCCCTTGGCCTCTAACTTTTTCAGCACCGGCGTGAGCGTTCCGGAGTCGAGAAAGAGCTTGTCGCCCAGCTCCTTGACGCCCACCGAGCGCCTTTCCCAGAGCACCATCATGGTGATGTACTGCGTATAGGTCAGGCCGATCCCGTCCAGATACGGCGTATATCGCTTGATGATCTCGCGCGAGCAGGCGTACAGGGGAAAACAGAGCTGGTTTTCCAGCCTGAACGGGGAAAAATCGTCGTTCATGGCCGGTCAGAAGGTTATTTCCACCGGCGGCTCCGTGAAGGAGCAGATCTGCGCCTTCGCGTTTTTGAGGTAATAGACCTCGGTGTTGCCGTCGCCGGGCTTGTACATCCTCTGCAGGGAGGGATATGCCGCCAGCATGTGCTCCTGCGCGGCGATGTTGTCGTCCAGCACGGCCTCGGCCGCCAGGCGGATCCAGCGGCCGTCGACAAAGCCGGAGATCTCGATCTTCGGATTGGCCTTGAGCTGGTCGGCCACGGGCTTCTTTTTGCCGGTCTGGATGTAGAGCTTTCCCTCAAAGATGTCCACCGTCCCGAACGGGCGGACGTGGGGCTGGCCGTTCTCCGACGTGGCCAGGTAATAGGTGCCGCACTGCTTCAGAAAATCGTAAACGCGTTCCATATGATATTCCTCCTGTGAATGATTTGATCAGGCGTTTTCCTGTAAATAAGCCGACCGGACGGCCCTGGCGAGCTGGTCCGCGCAGGACGTGGACCGCATGCCGCAGGTGTTGCCGGCGAGCTTTTCCTCGATCTGATCGACCGTCCAGCCGTCCACAAGCTTGGAGATGGCCTTCAGGTTGCCGTTGCAGCCGCCGTAGAACGAGATGTTGGATACCTTATCTCCGTTCAGGTCGAAGCTGATGAGCTGCGAGCAGGTGTTTTTCGTTTTGTAATCGTGATGCATTATAGAACCTCCTTGAAACAGTTTTAAGCTCAATTAGATTGTACACAATTTAATTGAGCTTGTCAACCCCCGCTGCCGAAAAATGTTTTCTTTTTTGTTCGGAATAGCAGAGGTACGAAAAAGCAAAAAAATGTGTTGACAAGACCGATCGGATGTGCTAATATTAACAGGCTTGATAAAGATGGCATGGGGGTATAGCTCAGCTGGGAGAGCGCTTGAATGGCATTCAAGAGGTCAGCGGTTCGATCCCGCTTATCTCCACCACACGAAGCCTTGAAACACTTGTGTTTCAAGGCTTTTTTCATGCCCGCAACTTTAGGGGACCTCGCGCAACTTTTCCCGACCAGA
>JAFZQQ010000237.1 GCA_017620315.1 Oscillospiraceae bacterium
CGCCGCAAGGCCCTTTGAGGGCAAGCGCATCGCGCTGTCCATACACCTCGAGGCTAAGACCGCGTATCTTTGCAAGGTGCTGGCGGCGGGCGGCGCCGAGATGTATGTCACCGGCTCCAATCCTCTCTCGACGCAGGACGACGTCGCCGCCGCGCTTGTCAAGGCGGGGCTGAACGTCTATGCCTGGTACGGCGCCACCGAGGAGGAATACGAAGCGCATATAACCGAAACGCTGTCTCACCACGCCAATATCATCATTGACGACGGCGGCGATCTTGTGCGCATGCTGCACACGAAGCTGCAGGACGAGCTTCCGTATGTGATCGGCGGCTGCGAAGAAACGACGACGGGCATCACAAGGCTTATCGCGCTGAACAACGAGGGCAGGCTCCGCTTCCCGATGGTGAAGGTCAACAACGCCGACTGCAAGCATCTTTTCGACAACCGCTACGGCACGGGCCAGTCGGTCTGGGACGGCATCAACAGGACGACAAACCTGATCGTCGCCGGTAAGACCGTCGTGGTCGCCGGCTACGGCTGGTGCGGCAAGGGCGTCGCGATGAGGGCAAAGGGCCTCGGCGCAAAGGTCGTCGTAACGGAGATCGACCCCATCCGGGCGATAGAGGCGATCATGGACGGCTTTGAGGTGATGCCGATGCTCGAGGCGGCAAAGCTCGGCGACTTTTTCGTCACCGTCACCGGATGCTCCGGCGTTATTTCCGAGGCCGATCTTCTGGAGATGAAGGAAGGGGCCGTGTTGTGCAACGCCGGTCATTTCGACGTGGAGATCGACATGAAGCGCCTGCGTGAGATCGCGAAGGAAAGCTATGAGATACGGAAAAACATCATGGCCTACACTCTGCCCAACGGAAGGCATGTATATGTGCTCGCCGAGGGCAGGCTGGTCAATCTTGCCTGCGGCGACGGGCACCCCGCGGAGATCATGGATATGAGCTTTGCCATTCAGGCGCTGTCGGCAAAGTATCTCGTCGAAAACGAGGGGAAGCTTACGGAAAAGCTGATCGACGTGCCCAAAGAGGTCGACCTCGACGTCGCGAACAGGAAGCTTTCCTCTCTCGGCGTTCGCATCGACACGCTGACGGCGCAGCAGGAAGAATACCTTTTCCATTCTTCGATTTGACAACGGGTAAACGCCATGAAAACGATGATCAGAAACGGCCTTGTGCTTCTTTATGACGGAGGCGTCTGGCGGTACGAAAAGAAAAACATCCTCATAGACGGCAACAGGATATCGCGCATGACCGAGGCGGATATATCCGATGGCGCCGAGGTCATCGACGCGTCGGGAAAGCTGGTCATGCCGGGCATCATAAACGCCCACACGCATGCGTACATGACCATCCACCGCAATTACGCGGACGATCTGCCGTTCTTTGACTGGCTGGACAAGGTCCAAAAGGTCGAGGACGGCATGACCGAGGAGGACGTCTACTGGACGACGATGCTCGCCATCATCGAAATGCTCAAAACGGGGACGACCTGCTTTGTCGATATGACCATCAAGTCCGCCAAAGAACCGACGGGGCCGCTGTCCGCCGCCGCGGGCGCAGTTAATGACTCGGGGATCAGAGCGGTCATCTCCAGAGGGCTTGCCGGGGTCTCGGATTCGGAGGAATCCATCACGAAGTTTGGCCAGGCCGTTCGCGAGATGGAGCTTTTCAGGGACGAAAGCCGCCTGCAGTTCATTCACGGCCCGCATGCCCCGTACAGCTGCATGTCCGATTACCTCCAAAAGCTCACGCAGTCGTGCAGAGAGCGCAACATCGGCCAGACCATCCATCTGTCGGAGAGCCTGGCGGAGATGGACGGGATCAAAAAGGACAGGGGCATGACCCCCATCCAGTATGTCGACAGTCTGGGCGTGTTTGACGTTCCCGTCATCGCGGCGCACTGCGTATACGCGACGGACGAGGATATACGCATCATGCGCGACAGGCACGTCAGCGTTGCCATCAACCCCAAAAGCAACATGAAGCTCGGGAACGGGTTCGCCCCGGCGGACAAATTCCTTGAAGCCGGCATAAACGTCTGCCTCGGGACCGACGGCTGCGGAAGCAACAACTGCCTCAACATGTTCCAGGAGATGAACGCCGCCGCGCTGGTTTACAAAGGCTCAAACAGGCAGGCGCAGTGCGTCGGCGCGGCGGACGTGCTGAAAATGGCGACCGTGAACGGCGCAAAGGCCATCGGCCGCGAGGGCGAGCTGGGCACTATAAAAGAGGGCGCCATAGCCGATATGATCCTGATCGATCTGAATCAGCCTCAGTTCATTCCCGCCAACAGCATAATTTCCGGGCTTGTTTATTCCTCGAACGGCAGCGAGGTCGACACCGTGCTCGTTGACGGCAGGGTGTTGATGAAAAACAGGCGGCTTACGACCATCGACGAGGAACAGGTGTACGGCGAATGCCGCAGGATAGCCGAAAGGCTGAGCATGACCCGCTCCGAGAGCATCTGATGCAAGCGCCGCAGATATACCCCCCTCATACCGCATTATCCGGTCGGCAGCAGCCGACCGGATTTTTTCGGATATCCTGCGTCATTTCCGTGTTGAAAGCTTTGTTCAATGCGCGCAAGGAAAATTTCTTGCAATAAAGGCCGAATTTTGATAGAATATATAGACAATGCTGCACACGCCCGTTCATAAGACACGCGTCGCCGCAACAGGAACCGTGAAGGCCGCCGCCTTGCCCGTCCTTAGCGGAGCAGCGAACAGCCCGAAAAGACAAGGAGGAACCTAATGAAGCTTATACGACGCGCGGCATTATTGCTCGCGTTTTGTTTGTTGTTGACAGCCTGCGGCGAAACAGGCTCAAACGGCCCCGACGCCGGAGAGCCGTCGCAGCCGAATACCGCGGAGCCGCAGACCGACGCGCAGGAGGACGGCTCCACGCTGGTCATCGCCATACAGGACGAGGTCGTGGGGCTGGACGTGCAGCAGATCAGTTGGGAAAACATGGTGCACGACCTTATTTTTGAGCCGCTCGTCGTTTACAGCAGCGACCTTTCCAAGCTGTATCCGTCTTTTGCCGAATCCTTCACCGAGACGGACGAGTATCTTGAGTTCGTGCTGCCGGAGGGCGCGAAATTCAGCAACGGCGACAAGCTTGACGCCGCGGCTGTCAAGGCGTCGACCGAGCGTTTTCTCGCCATCAGCGAGTACGCGGGCGATATCGAACCCGTCGAGAGCGTCGAGGTGATCGACGAGCGTACCGTGCGCTACAACCTCAGCACTCCCGCGCCGTATATCTGGGCGAACATCGCAAGCCTTTACGGTGGCATAGTGGACGTCGCGGTCGCGGAGGAGATCGGCGAGTGGGAGTTCAACAAGCGCCCCGTCGGCAACGGGATGTACTACGTTGAGGAATGGGTCGCCGGCTCGCATATCACGCTCAGGCGGAACCCTTACTTCCACACCTCGAACCCGATGCTGAAAAACCACGACGCGCCGAGCTTCGAGACCATTATCGTGCGCTTCATAGCCGACGGCGCGGAAAGGCTGAGAGAGCTTGAGGCAGGGAATGTGGACATCATTTACAACACCCCGACCTCCGAAAAGGCAAGGCTGGAGAGAAGCCCCGATTACCGGGTCTACACCTTCCAGCAGCCGGGCACCAGCTACCTCAACCTCCAGACCGGCAAGGGCACGCTTGAGAACTACAAGGTTCGCCGGGCGCTGACCTATGCGATAGACCGCGACGCAATCAACGACGCCCTGGGCGGCTGCGTCACACCGACCTACGGCTTCCTGTCCGCCGCGCAGACAAGCTACTCCGCCGAGGAGGAGGCGAAGCTCGCCGCCGACCTCAAGTACGATCCCGAGCTTTCAAAGCAGCTTCTGCACGAGGCCGGCTGGGATGATTCCGACGGCGACGGCATACGCGACAAGGGCGGCGTGAGGCTTTCGCTGGAAATGCTTATCCCCTATGACAACAGCAGCTTCCGCGCGGCGGGGCCCGTGCTCCGGGAGCAGTTCGCGGCGATAGGCGTCGAGACCGAGATCGTCGAATACGATTCCGACTACATCAAGGAGCTTATGCGCGAGGATGATTACACCATCGGCTCGCGCGCGCTGAAGTGGGTCGACCCCGACATCCTGATCTACGCCTTCGGCGGCGAATCCGGCTATCCGTGGGAGGATCCCGTACTGACCGAGCTGATCCTCAAGGCAAGGTACGCCAGCGACCCGCACGACCGCGAAGCGGCGTATGTGGCGGTCTCGGAACAGCTTGCAAGCGACTTCAAGGCGATCTCGCTCTTTGCCGACAACTACATCATCACCGCGCGCTCATACATAAACGGTTTATTCGTCACAAACGATGGCCGAACCTGGTTCAGCGACGTCGTGAAGGAGTAAGCGGATATAGTAAAAAACTTCTGCGCCGCAAGGTGCAGAAGTTTTTTAGACTGTCAAAAAGCGCAGGGTTTGCCGCCCGCAGGCGGCAAATGAACCTGATCGTATTTTCCACTTTTTTGACCATTTTTTACTCGGTTTTTTCGGGTATTCCCATGGCGCAGAGGGCCGGCGTGAAGAACGCCACGTCGCAGCGGCCATGCTCCTTCACCTGATAGAGGGCGAGGTCTGCGTCCTTGACGACGCTGCCCGTGCCGTTCTGCTCGCAGCCGAAGGCAACGCCGACGCTCAGCGAGATCGGGGGGATATCGTCCGTCGTGGGGTGCATCAGCTTATCGTTCATTCGCTGCACCTTGTTGCGTATCAGCTCGGTGAACTGGGGGCCGGAGTTGACCATGATGGTCGCAAACTCATCGCCGCCGATACGGCAGATATAGTCGTTCGAGCGGAAGCTCTCGCGCAGCACGGCGGAGATATGCACCAGCACCTTGTCGCCGACGTCGTGGCCATAGGTGTCGTTCACGCTCTTAAACTTGTCCACATCGATCAGCAGCAGGGCCGAGGTCAGCATATCGGGGCTCTTGATAAGCTCGTCGTACTCGACGCGGTTGTAAAGCCCGGTCAGCTTATCGTGCGACGCCTCGTAGGCCAGCGCGTTCGCCTTTTTCTGGTTCGCCACGAACATCAGGTTATAGGTCTTGGCAAGGTACTGGAACTCGTAGGAGCCGGAGATGGGTATCGGCTGCTCCGTGCGGATGTGGAGGATACCCTTCATCAACGGGTTGATGATAAGGAACGAGTTCATTATGATGACGAGGATGAATATCATAATGAGGGTGATGACGAGAAGGCGCTGCGTTTCCAAAAGCTTGCGCATTTCGTTGGACGTCTGCTCCTGCTGTGATCTTGTCGCTTCCTCGAGGGTCGTGAGGTAAGAGCGCAGATCCTCGTCGATAGCCGCCTTCTTTTCGAGATAGGTACTGTCAAGCACCATCTGCTGCGCACGCTCCTGCTTTTCCGCTCGCGAGAGCTTCGCGTCCTTCGACAGAAGCGTGGTGCTTTGCAGCTCGACGGGGAAGTCCGACGGGTTATAGCCGTAGGCGGATATGGTCAGGCGCATGGCGTACCACTCAAGCGACATCTGAGCCTGTGACTGGCGCATGGCGTCCTCAAGCTTGGAATAGGCCTCCTCGCTGCTGGTGCCCTTGAGCTTGGCCATAGCGGATTCGCGGCGGCGCGTAACATTGACCTCCAGAAAATAATTCTGGAGGTATTTCTTCTCTCCGGTCATGACGAAATTGCGCGCCTGCTCGGTCAGGTAGTCCGTGGCGTCCTTGATGCTCGACGCGCTCTGCTCCCAGGCGATGTAGTTCGCGGTAGCCGCATTGACACGCTCATAGCCGCTTGAAGTGCGGTAAGT
Organism: Oscillospiraceae bacterium; assembly: GCA_017620315.1. GTDB lineage: Bacteria > Bacillota > Clostridia > Oscillospirales > Oscillospiraceae > Hominicoprocola. The sequence continues at coordinate 5,796 of JAFZQQ010000237.1, forward strand.
GGCATAGATCAACAGGGCCGAGATCAGAAGGGTGACCGCGGTCATGACGTAATTCAGTTTTCCCAGAGGAAGACCACTCTTCTCCGGTTTTACCGAAACGTCCATTGCGCCTCCTTCCAAAAGCAAACCTATCTTCATAGCATTTACCCTTCAACCGATACAAACCCATGAATATATTAGCAAACAATTATCACAAATGCAAGAAAAGTTTGTCCGTTAATGTGCCAAAAACGGGCGAATCTGCTGTCACAGGCTCGCCCTGCGGTTTGTCCGCTTACTTTTTGGCAAGGTACTTGCGCAGGTCGAGCGCGACGGCAACGACAATGACAAGGCCCTGAACGATATAGTTGTAGTACGGGTTGACGCCGAGGAACTGAAGCACGATCTTCAGCAGCTCAAACACCAGAACGCCGACCAGAACGCCGGGCACCGTGCCGATACCGCCGGTCGTGGAAACGCCGCCGATGGTGCAGCTTGCGATGGCTTCCAGCTCATAGCCCATGCCCATGGAGGTCGAGGCGCCGCCGGTCTTTCCGGCGAGGATCCATCCGGCGACGGCGTACATGATGCCGGCCGTCGTGTAGATAAGCACCAGCGTCTTGGTGGTGTTCACGCCGGAGACCTCCGCAGCGACCTCATTGCCGCCGATGGCATACATGTACTTGCCGTGGCGGGTCTTGTTGTAGAGGAACCAGAAGTACGCGCCGAACAGCAGCGCAACGAACAGCAGCAGCGGCAGGTGGAAGCCGTCGGTGTTGCCGAGCTTCGCGTTCACCAGATCGACAAAGCTCTGCTGGAAGCCGCCGATGGGCTGCGCGTCGGTTATGACAAGGCACGCGCCGTAGACGATCGTCTGCGTGCCGAGCGTGGCGATAAACGGCGGAACGTGCAGCTTGGTGATGATAAGTCCGTTTATGACGCCAATCACAGCGCCGAGCACCACGACGATGATCAGCACGATAAACATATTCATCTGTGGAAGATCGGTCAGCCTTCCGGTGTAGTCCCCGCGCTGGATCAGAATGCCCGCAAGGCAGGCGGCAAGCCCCACCTGACGTCCGGCGGAGAGGTCGGTGCCCTTGGTGATCAGGCAGCCGGACACGCCGAGCGCGATAAGAAAGCGGACGGCGGTGTTGCTCATAAGGTTTCCGAAGTTTCTCCACGAGAAAAAGTTTTCCTTGGTCACGCCGACGATGATCGCGACGATCACGAGCATCACGACGATCGGGTTCGACTTCGCGTATTTCAGCGCTCTCTTGCCGAAGCTTTCTTTATTCTCCATTTTTCTTCCCTCCCGATTATTCAAACTTCGTGGCAAGCGCCATGATGTTCTCCTGATTGGCGTCCTTGCCGTCGATAACGCCTGTCATGCGTCCGTCGCACATGACCATGATGCGGTCGGACATGCCGATCAGCTCGCCCATTTCCGACGATATCATTATGATGCTCTTGCCGGCCTTGGCAAGATCCGCGATGATGCAGTAGATCTCATATTTGGCGCCGACGTCGATGCCTCGCGTCGGCTCGTCGAGTATGAGCACGTCGGGGTCGTTCGCGAGCCAGCGCCCGATAAGCACCTTTTGCTGATTGCCGCCGGAGAGCGACTGTATGAGCGTCTTGCCGGAGGGGGTCTTGATGTTCATCTTTTTGCGGTTTTCCTCGACCAGGGCGTCGATCTTCTTCGTGTTCAGCACGATGCCGTGGTCGACGTACTGGTTGAGCGAGGCTATGGAGATATTGTCCGCCACCGAAAGCACGCCCATGATCCCGCTGCCGCGGCGATCCTCGGTCAGCATTGCGATGCCATGGTCGATGGCGTCCTTCGGGCGGTTGATCTTCAGCTCTTTTCCGAGATAGGTCACCTTTCCGGAGGTGTGCGAGCGCGTGCCGAAAATGCCCTCCATCAGCTCGGTGCGCTGCGCGCCGACAAGCCCCGCGACGCCGAGTATCTCGCCCTTTCTGAGGTTGAAGCTCACATGGCGGAAGCTCTTGGGATTGATCGAGGTAAAATCCTCCACCTCAAAGACGACCTCGCCGGGCACGTTCTCGCGCTTGGGGTAGAGATTGATCAGCTCGCGGCCCACCATCTTGGTGATGATGAAGTCGGTGGTCAGCTCCTTTGCCTCCCAGGTGCCGATGTACTGCCCGTCGCGCATGATGGTGACCTCGTCGCTGATGCGCAGGATCTCGTCCATCTTGTGTGAGATATAAACGATCGCGACGCCGTCCTTCTTGAGGTCCTCGACGATGCGGAACAGCGCCTCGACCTCGTTTTGCGTCAGTGAGGAGGTGGGCTCGTCCAGGATGAGCACGCGGCAGTTTGCCGACACCGCCTTTGCTATCTCCACCGACTGCATCTGCGAGATGGAAAGCTCGCCTAACTTCTGCCGCGGATCAAAGTCCATGCGCACGCGCTTTAAGACCGCCTCGGCGTCCTCGTACATCTTCTTGTGGTCGACGATGGGGAAGAAGCCCAGCGCCTTTTTGAGCGGATAGCGCCCCAGATAGATATTCTCGCCGATCGTGCGGGCGGGGATGGGCTGAAGCTCCTGATGCACCATGGCAATACCCTTGCCCAGCGCGTCGAGCGGGTCCTTGATCTCCGTCTTCTGCCCGTCTATATAAATTTCACCTTCGTCCATCGAATAGATGCCGAACATGCATTTCATCAAAGTTGATTTTCCGGCGCCGTTCTCGCCCATGAGCGCATGGACGGTGCCGGGGCGGAGGCGCAGCTGCGCATGATCCAGTGCCTTGACGCCGGGGAAGGATTTGCACACGTCGCGCATCTCCAGTACAAATTCAGACATACCGTTATGCCTCCGATCTTTTCAGGTTACCGCGGGGAATAATAATCTTAAAAACGGGTGAGCCTTACGGCCCACCCGTTTTCGCGCTTTCAAACGGGATGCTCGTTATACCCGTCGGGATGCTTACTTGGTGACCTTGACGTAATCGACCCAGTAGTAATTCTGGATGGACTCGCCGTTGAGAGCCTTGACCGTGACGTCGACGGCGGTGTGGGACTGGCCGATGTGGTCGTTGAGCACGGTGCCGGTCATGGTGCCCGCCTGGACCATCTGCTGGCACTCCTCAAGGGCGTCAACGCCGACGAGGTAGATGTCGGTGCCGACGGTGCGGCCGGCGGCGGTGATGGAGGTGGCGGCGCCGAGAGCCATAGCGTCGTTGTTGCAGAAGACGACCTCGACCTGATTGCCGTACTTGGCGAGGTCATTGGCGCAGATCTCCTGGCCCTTCGCCTGAGCCCAGTTGCCGATCTGGTCGTCGAGGCACTCGACGGTGAGGCCGGCGTCGGTCAGAGCCTTGATGGAGAACTCGGTGCGGTACTGGGCGTCGACGTTCTCGGGGTCGCCCTCGATCATGATGTAGCTGATCTTGCCGTCGCCGTTCACGTCGCCGTGGTTGGCAAGGTCGCGGATGATCTCGCCCTGATAGGTGCCGGACTGACGTGCGTCGGCGCCGACATAGCACACCTTGGCGTTGTCAAGGATGCCCTTGTAGCTCTCATCGCCGTTGTCGCCGAGAGGCTCGCGGTTGATGAGGATCAGGGGGATGCCCGCCTTGACGATCTTGTCGATCGCGGCGTCGGCAGAGGAGGTCTGGACGAGGTTGAGAATGATGGCGTCCATACCCTGGCTGATAAAGTTGTCGATCTGGTTGTTCTGCTCCGCCATGTCATTCTTGCCGTCGACGATGGTGATGTCATACTTCACAGAATCATTGCTGAGGCTGTTGAAGTAATTCTGCAGCTCGTTGCGGTAGAGCGTCATAAAGTTGTCGTCGAACTGGTAGATGGCGACGCCGACCTTATAGGTCTTGGCGCCGGAGGAGGCGGAGCCGCCGGAGGTGCCGGCGCCGGCCTTCCCGCCGCAGGCGGCGAGCGCAAGAGTCATAACCAGCGCAAGGATCAGTGCAAGTGCTTTCTTCATACTTCTTTTCTCCTTTCAAATATCGCCCGCCGGCCTTTCCGGCGGCGCCGGGAACATTGTCCCAACAACATCTGAGAATACCATTCTTTGAACGAAATGTCAATTGCACAAAAATAAAACGTTTTCGTTTCGTCAACTTTAACAAAAACCGGCTGTGGCCGATCCCCCTGCGGAGCGTTTCCGCTCTTGCAAATCCGCCGGAACATGGTATAATAAAAATGATACGCTGCTGCGGCGAGCTGCGGCGCGAAAACTGCTGATTCAGAGAATAAAATACAACATTTTTACAGGGAGGCAGCGCAATGAATTACAACGATCTTACCCCGGCGCAGGTCAAGGAGGAGTATTCAAAGACGCTCGCGGAGTTTGAGGCGATCAAGGCCAAGGGGCTCAAGCTCAACATGGCGCGCGGCAAGCCGTCGAAGCAGCAACTCGACATTGTCAGCGGGATCCTCACCGTTCTCTCCGACGGCGCGGACTGCGTCGACGAGGGGATCGACGCCAGAAACTACGGCGCGCTC
>JAFZQQ010000020.1 GCA_017620315.1 Oscillospiraceae bacterium
CCTGAACCGCGAGCTGATGCGTGAGCTGCTTGCGGACTACTACAACGTGATAGAAGCGCAAAAAGGGCTTGAGGGCTTTATTCGTCTGAACGAGCATGCCAACGACATCTCACTGATCCTTCTGGACGCCTATATGCCGGAGTGCAACGGCTTTGAGTTTCTTTCGCTCAAGCGTACGGACCCGCGCTTCGACACCGTGCCCGTCATCATGATGACCGCCAGCAGCAACGTAAAGGACGAGATACGCGGTCTTGAGCTCGGCGCGAGCGACTTTATAACCAAGCCCTACAACCCCGAGGTCATGAAAAACCGCATGAAGGGGCTTATCCATCTGCGCGAATCCTCCACAATGTTAGGCGTGCTGGAAAACGATACGCTTACGGGACTCTACAGCAAGGAATTTTTCTTCCACAAGCTTGAGGATACGCTGCGCACCGACCCGAAAGGGCGCTACGATGTGGTTTGCACCGACGTTGAGAATTTCCGCGTCATGAACGACCGCTACGGCGCCGAGCACTGCGACCGTTTTCTGCGCGCGCTGAGCGAGGATTACAGCACGCATCTGCCCGACCTTCTGTTCGGCGGACGCATCGGAGCGGACGTGTTTGCGTTCCTCATCCGCCATCAGGAGGACAACTCGGAGTCAAGGCTGTCCGCCGACAAGCATAACGACAAGTACGGCAGGTTCGTGATCAAGACCGGCCTATACGCCGACGTCGACCACACCCTTTCCCCGCCTGCCATCTGCGACAGAGCAACGCTTGCGATCGCCAGCATAAAAAAGACCTTCGGCGTCAATTTCGCGCGCTATGACGACGCCATGCGCGCCGACCAGCTCCGAAACCACCTGATTGAGCAGACGATGGAAAACGCGCTTGTCGAGCGCCAGTTCGTCGTCTATTATCAGCCGAAGCACAACCTGCACACGGACGCCATCGGCGGCGCGGAGGCGCTGGTGCGCTGGATCAGCCCGGAGATGGGCTTTGTGAGCCCGGGGCTTTTTATCCCGCTCTTCGAGCGCAACGGCTTTATCACCAACCTCGACTATTATATCTGGGAGGAGGTTTGCCGCGAGCTGCGCCACTGCATCGACGCGGGCCTCCCCGTTGTGCCGGTGTCGGTGAATGTTTCACGCCGCGACTTTGAAAGCACCGACCTCGCCAAACGCATTGCCGCCCTTGCCGACAAGTATAAGCTTGACCACGCGCTGCTGCATATCGAGCTCACCGAGTCGATGTATTCCGACAACCCCGAGCAGATCGCGGGCACGCTTGCGGCTCTGCACGCCGACGGGTTCTATATCGAGCTGGACGATTTCGGCGCGGGCTATTCCAGTCTCACCAGTCTCAGCACGCTGACGCTCGACGTGATGAAGCTCGACATGAGTCTCATCCGCCATGCCTCCGCCACCGGCGATTTCAGTATCCTGCGTTTCGCGACACTGCTTGCCGACGGTATGCGGCTCAAGACGGTCGTCGAGGGCGTGGAGACGGCGGAGCAGGTCGCGGCGCTGAAGGTGCTTGGCTGCGATTACATTCAAGGCTACTATTTCTCGAAGCCGCTGCCTGTGAAGGACTTTGAGGATTATTTGGTTGCCCACAGCGGAACGGAGGCATGAATATGACGATTCAGGAATTGTATGCCGCCATCGGCGGGAGCTACGAGAGCGCGAAGCGCGTGATGCAGCTTGACAAGCTGATATCGAAGTTCATCATCAAGTTTGCGGACGACGCTTCGTTCGCGCAGCTTCGCGACGGCTGGTCCGCGCGGGACGAGCAGGCCGCGTTCGACGGCGCGCACGCGCTCAAGGGCGTCTGCGCAAATCTGGGATTGGATGATATGAGCGCGGCGGCAAGCGAGCTTGCGGAGGAATTCCGCCCCGGCAACCGGAGGATGCTGGACGACGACACGGTGCAGGAAAAAATCGACAGTCTCGGCGCGATCCACACCCGCGCTGTCAAGGCAATAAGGGAATACGAAAAAACACTTCCCTGACGGAAAAAGATACGTAAAAAGTCGGCTTGCGTTGGCAGGCTGACTTTTTTGTAGGCGAATTAAACATATGCTTTTGTGCGAAGTACCAGACTTTTATTGTTTTAGCCGGCGGCTCCGTGAAGGGCGACACGGTCAACCTGATAAGCCTGACGGCGCCCGCATGACCGTCGGCGGCAACGCCACCATACGGTGCTTCATCGATGTGATGAACAGCTCCACCCTGTCCGTGGCGGGCGATATCACCCACAAGGGGGATACAGCCTGGTGCTGCAGGCCATGAGCGCCAGCACCATCACCTGCGGCGGGAACGTCACCGCGCGCGGAGCCGTCAGCGCGCGGGACGGCAGCCATATCACCGTGGCCGGCACGCTGACAGCGGCGGGCAATCTGGGCGTGCTGTCCTTTGGCGGCGGCTCCACGGTCGTGGCGGGCGCCGTGATCGCGACGGGCCTCAATGTCTTCGACACCAGCAGCATTACTTCCCACGGAGACGCCGTGGTGGACAATATGGCATATGTGAGAAATGACGGTGTCATCAACATCGGCGGCGACCTGAACTGTGGAGATTACAGCATCGGTCTGAAGGACAGCGACAAAAGCGGCGACAAGGACGGCACGATCGTCGTCGGCGACATGACCGTCAATATGGAGAACGGCAATATTGATACCGGCGCGATCACGGTCGGCGGGGACTTTATCAACACGTCGGAACAGAGCGGTATGGACGGTTACGGTATCGCGGTCAACGGCGGCAAGATCACCGTCGGCGGCAACATCGAGTTCGGCAAGCTGCTGCTCAACACGGCCGGCCACCCGGAGCGGCTGGACGTCGACGGGCAGATCAACGCCATGCGCATCACGGATATCAAGGGCCCTGTTGACGAAGAGGGCCATAGGACGGTCACTCTCTACACCGCCGCTCCGTTCGAAAGTAAAAGCTCTGATAATTTCGGTATGATCTACTATGTCCAGCCCTACCGGCAGAAATATGTTCTGCTGGCGAACAAAGCGAATGAAACCCCGGCCTATTACTATGCGGACGTCAGCGATCTGAACAAGACCAGGTTTGATGCCGTGCCTCTGACGGCGACCACGCACGCGATCGATTACGAGCTTGGCGAGGGGGTCTCCTGGGCGCCCTTCGCGACGATCGCGCGCATGACCATCGACGGCGTGCAGATCGCCCTTCCCATCGCCGACGACGTCGTCAATCCCGGCAAGCGGCTTGCCGGCTGGAACACGAGCGCGGACGGCAAAGGTACGACATACGCCGCCGGCGAGGTGCTGAGCTGCGATGGGGACCTGACGCTTTACCCGCAGTGGGAGAACGCCCCGCTCAAGGGCAAGCTGACGGTCAACGGAAGCGCCGTTTACCACAAAACGCTGACGGCCGCTCTCACGGCGGACAATAACACGGGCACGCTGAGCTATCAATGGTATCGCGGCGAAACGGCGATCGAGGGAGCCGACTCCGCGGAGTACGTCCTCACGGCTGCGGACGTGGGCGAAGCGCTCTTCTGCGTCGTGACGAGCGATGCTCAGACCGGCTCGGTCAAATCGCTGTCCACGCAGACAGTCGCGCCCATCCCCGTCACCGTCACCGGGCTCACCGCCGCAAACAAGACCTACGACGGCACAACGGACGCCGAGATAACGGGCGAGGCGGCGCTCCGGGGCGTGCTGGAGGGCGACGAGGAGGCCGTGAGCCTTGTACCGGGCACGGCGGCGTTTGGCGACGCCAACGTCGGCGAAGCCAAGCCCGTCACGTTCAGCGGCTTTTCCCTCACCGGCGAGGCGGCGGGCGGCTATGCGCTCTCCCAGCCCGCGATCACAAGGGCAAATATCACGCCGATGAGCATCACGCCGAATATCACGCTCGGATTCACGCAGACCGAATACAATCGTGGGGAGCAGAAGCCGACCGTCACGGTCACAGCCGACGAGACGACCATCCCCGCGGACGCTTACACGGTCCGGTATTCCGGGAACGTCAACGCCGGCGCGGCGGGTGTGGTCGTCGAGAGCAGGCTCGGCGGCAACTACGCCTTTGCCGAGAGCAAGGTGGCCTTCACCATCGTGCCGAAGAGCATCACGCCGACGGTCACACTCGAATATGAGACGACCGAATACGACGGAGAGGCGAAGGAGCCGACCGTCACGGTCTGGCTCGAGGTCGACAAAGAGACGCTGGCGGAGGGAACGGACTACACCGTCGAGTACAGCGACAACATGAAAGCGGGCACGGCAAAGGTGACGGTCAAGGCGAAGGAGAACGGCAACTATGCCTTTGACGACATAGAGTGTACCTTCACGATCAGCGAATAAACCTGCGCAAGAACAAAAAGCAGAAGCACGCTTTTGCGTGCTTCTGCTTTTTGGCACCCTCGACGCGATTCGAACGCGTGGCCTTCCGCTTAGGAGCGAATTTCGCGGAAGGTGCACCTTCCGCCTTTGAGTTCCGCTGAGTCTCGAAAAGCCTTGTTTTATAAGGGCTCCGAGACTTTTTCTGTCTAATCGTGTTCCGCTAAGACCGACTGAGTTCCGCTGTTTTGATTAGCAGAAATATTAGAAATTGCTAATATTGGAGGGCAGAAGAAAAATGTCGTTTTGCACTGCACACCTGTATTAGACAAACCTGAATTTGTCAGC
>JAFZQQ010000238.1 GCA_017620315.1 Oscillospiraceae bacterium
CGCGGCCGCCATGAACGCCGTCATAATGAGGATCTCCTTTGCCGTCACTATCCAGCCCAAAAAGCTGGCGATGGGAATAAACGCCACCATGATAAGGCAGAAATGCACCAGGTCGGTCGCCAGCAGCGGCCAGCGCTCCAGCTCATAGAGCACCGTGCCGCCCATGCCCACCGCGCCGATGACGCCGGAGAAGATCGTCTGCACCAGCAGCGCCGCGCTGAGGCTGCCCGTCTCTTGCAGCAGCGAGGGCGAAACGATATTCGGATGTCCGGTGAGCGCCGCGATCAGGTTGCCGACAGCCATGCCCAGCATGAAGCCGAACATAGCGCGCTTAACAGCCGTTTTCAACATCTCCGTTCACTCCTTTCCCTTCATCCGGCGGCGGATCGCAGGGATGCAGCGCCGCGACGCCCAGGTCTCAACGCCTCCCGCCATCTCAAGGCGCAGCGTGCCGTCCAATGTAAAGTCGTACCGCGCCACCTTTGCGAGGTTGACCAGCTCGAAGCGTGATATGCGCAGAAACAGCGCGGGATCCAGTATTTCCTCCATGCTTTGCAGGCTTGTCCGCGCGGTATAACGTCCGTTCTCGGTGACCACGTCCACCTGCTTTCCGTTCACGGATATCAGCAGAACGTCCGTTGCCCGGATCACGCGCTGCGCTCCGCCCGAGTCCGTGACGTTCAGCATCACAGGCTCGTGTCCGGCGGCGCGCGCCATGACTTCCTCGACCTCCTTGTCCCGCTCCGCCGCGCGGACCACCACTTCGATACGGTCAGATACGTCGGAGCGCTCGAATCGCACTTCTATCTTTTTCATTTGACGGCCCCCCTCTTCCTCCGGGGACGCTGAACGGGATGTTGGCATAGCTCTTTTTTCTCTCCCCAGTAATAGCAGTCTGCGCACTCGGGCTGGACAAGCTCGTCGCTCTCGCACCAGCTCTGATGCGGCCAGCCGGTTTTTGTCCGGCACACGCGGCATACAAAGAGGGGGCATTTTGCCTCAATTCGAGGTTTTTCGTTGTCCAAGCGTCTCCTTCCTCCTCTCTCACTGGTTTCAAGATATCCGGTTTTTGGGCAAAAAACAACAGATTTGTCACAAACGGCAAGAGAAACGACGCAAGCGGTCAGTGCCCGTCCGCCTCTCCCGGCGCAACGTGCAGCACGGCGTCCGCGCGGTGCCCTGTGAGATAGCGTTCCTTCGCCGCGGCGCCCACGACGCAGACGCACTTGTAAACGCCGTCCAGCCGCTCTCGCTCCGCCCTGACGCGCTCAGCGTCGTCGCCCCAGACGAGCAGGACGGGCATTTTCTCGTCCGCGGTGCGGGGCGCGAGCTGTTTTTCCGCGGGAAGATACCTCTTGAGCAGCTTTTCCAGCCTTTCATACTTCACTGGCTTTGAAAGATAGTCCGTAAAGCCCTTCGCGATATAGCTTTCCTTCGCGCCGACAATGGCGTCGGCGGTGAGCGCGATGATCGGCGTCGTGCCGACGATATTCAGGCGGCGCAGCTCGCGCAGCGTTTCCTCGCCGGTCATTTCGGGCATCATCTGGTCGAGCAGGATGCAGTCATACTTGTGCTGCTTGACCTTTTCGATGCATTCCCTTCCGGAGAGCGCAAGGTTCAGCTTGATGGCCGTCTCGCGCAGCAGCCCCTCGATGACCTCGAGGTTCATCTCGTTGTCGTCCACGACAAGCACGTTCGCCGCCGGGGCATAGAGTGTCGTTTCCTCGGTCGCCGCGTCCTTCATGTGCTCGCTGACCGCGCGGCTGAAATCGCCTATTGGCTCGCGCCGGACGATCTGCTGCGGTATCGAGACAGTGAACGTGCTTCCCTTGCCGTACTCGCTCTCCACGTCGATGCTGCCGCCCATCATGTGCGTGAGCAGATATGTGATGTGCAGCCCGAGGCCCGTGCCCTCGATGCTGCGGTTTTTCTTTTCGTCAAGGCGCTGGAAGCTTTTGAACAGCTTGTCCCTGTCCTCGTCCCTGATACCGACGCCGCTGTCGGAGACCTTGACGGTCAGGCTCGCCACGCCGTCCGTCTCCTCGACGGACACCGCGACGTCCACGAAGCCCTCTTTTGTATATTTTACGGCGTTGTTGATGATGTTGAGCATCACCTGGCGGATGCGTATCTCGTCGCCGTGCAGTCGGCAGGGCGTATCCTCCGCCACACGGAAGCGGTAGTCCAGCTTCTTTTCCTCGGCTTTCGGCCGCGTGATATTGACGACGTCGTTGAGAATGGAGGCGACGTCGTAATCCACGGGGATGATCTCAAAGCTGCCGGATTCTATCTTGTTCACGTCGAGAATGTCGTTGATGATGCCGAGCAGTGTGTTCCCCGCGCTCTTGATGTCAAGGGCGTACCGCTTCGTGCGACTCTCGCGCGTGTCGCGGATGATCATTTCGTCCATGCCGAGTATACCGTTGAGCGGCGTTCGTATCTCGTGCGACATATTGGCGAGGAAGGCGTCCTTCGCCTTGCTGATGTGCATGGCCTCGTTCGCCGTAACGCGAAAGCTTATCATCTGCTTTATGGTGTGGATAAAGGCACAGATCAGCAGCCCGAACATACCGACCGACATGAAAAGGCCCGAGAATATCCCGTTGTGTGCGAACTGATACATCATGATCTGGAACACCGCTGCCACCGCGAGGAACGCGAAGCCGATGGCGATGAAGATATACGGGCGCACCAGTTTTCGCCTGATATCAAGGATGATGGTCACCGCCATGACAACGATGCTCACCAGCGCCGCACCGGCGCCGAGCGGGAAGCTCTGGATCAGCGTGACCCTTCCGGTGACGAACAGAACCATGCACAGGAGAAAATCCGCGATCTCAAGCGCGCTCGCCGCCCTGAGCGCCTTGCTGTGGCGCCCCTCCTGCAGCGAGTCTATGAACACCAGGAACGGCATCGGCATGATGATGACCATCAAAAACGGCGTATCCGAAATGATGGATATGTTGCGCGTGAACAGCTGGCGGAAGATGGAATTCGACATGACCCAGCACCCGCCGATCATAATGCCGAGCGAGAGGTCCTGCAGCTCCAGATACTTCTTATAGACGATGCGGTAGCACACGGAGGCGACAAAGCCGATGACCGACAGCAGCAAGGTCGCAAGGCCGACCAGCAGCTCCGCCCCGTAGAGGTCGAAAAGATGCGACAATATGCCCAGGCGCGTGCCGATAAACACCCCGTACACCATGCCGGAGTTGTAAGAATAACGCACGGTCAGGGTTTTTCCGGCGTCCCCGGGGTACAGCGACGCCATCACATAGCATTCGGCGGAGCGGTCGCCGAGGAGCCTGTAGTCCTCCACGGCGTATCGCTCACGAAGCTCGCCGCCGACATAGATATCCATGTCCATGCCGCGGAACCACATGGCCGAGACGTCGCTGTCCATCGGGTCGGGCAGCGTCGTCTCAAGCGTGATCTCACCGTCTGTACGGCCCGGGACCTCGAAGGGGACGCGCGTACCGTCGTCCAGTATCCGCACCCACTTGTCGCCGGGAAGCTCCTCGCAGATATAGCCGTTGCGCGGCACGTTGTCGGGAAACAGGAACTCCCCGAGGATAATGTAGCCGAATACCAGCGCGATAATCACAATAACGATCGTTCTGATATGTTTCATAGCTTACTCCGTGCCCGCCTGTCCGCTGTCGCGCAGCACGAACGCGACCGTGTGCGCGGCAAGGTACTTCTGCGCCTTTTCCTCTTCCCGCACGAAGACGCCCCTGTAGTTCTCGCTGAGCATGTCCTTCGCCTCGCGCAGCTTTTCCGCGTCCTCGCTGACGACCAGGACGACGGGTTTCTCCGCCCGCTCGCGCTCAAGCTGCTCCTGCGTGGTCAGCAACGCGGGATCCAGGTACTTTTCAAGTGTGCGCTCAAGGTCTTCATACATGATGGGCTTTGAGAGATAGTCCGTGAAGCCCTCGCGGATATAGGCCTCCCTCGCGCCGACGATCGCGTCCGCGGTCAGCGCGATCACGGGCACGGAGTCGGCAAGGTGCTGCCTGCGTATCTCCCCCAGCGTCTGAGTGCCGGACATCCCGGGCATCATCTGATCGAGCAGCACAAGGTCATATTTTCCCTCGCGCAGCCTTTCAAGGCACTCCGCGCCGGAGCTTGCGGTCGTGACGCCGACCTTTGTGTCCAGCAGCAGTTCCGTAATGACGTCGAGGTTCATTTCATTGTCGTCCACGATCAGAAGCCGCGCCTTCGGTGCGATCAGCGCCGGGCGGTAGTCCTCGCGCTGCTGCTGCGAACGCTTGAGGTCTTCCGTAAAGTTGCCGATGGGCGTGTCGTTCACGACGTCCTGCGCGACTACCGCGGTAAAGACGGAGCCGACCCCGTATTCGCTTTCCACGCGGATGCAGCCGCACATCATCTCGGCAAGCTGGCGCGTGATGTTCAGTCCCAGTCCCGTGCCCTCGATATTGCGGTTTTTGGTCTCGTCAAGTCGCTGGAAGGACTGAAAGAGCTTTTCCATATCCTCCTTGCGGATGCCGATGCCCGTGTCCGCAACGCGGATACTCAGCAGACTTTCCGCGCGGTCAAAGGAAATGTCGACCGTCACGCCTCCCTGCTGCGTGTATTTGATGGCGTTGTTGATCAGATTGAGCATGATCTGGCGGACGCGTATCTCGTCGCCGCGCAGCTTCGACGGAATATCCGGATCGGCGTTCAGAGCAAAGGAAAGCCCCTTGTCCTGCGCCTTTTTCATCGTCATGTTGACAACGTCGTTCAGCACGGAGGATACCTCGTACTCCACCGGCACAAGCTCCATCCTTCCGGACTCGATCTTGCTGAGGTCAAGAATGTCGTTGATGATGGAAAGCAGCGTGTTGCCCGCGCTTTTGATGTTCAGCGCGTAGCGGGTGATCTTGGCGTCGTGCGTCTCGCGCAGGATCATCTCGTCCATGCCGATGATGGCGTTCATCGGCGTGCGGATCTCGTGCGACATATTTGCGAGGAAGTTGCTCTTTGCGCGGTTGGCGTGATCCGCCGCGTCTTTTTCAAGCTTTAAAACGCGCGTCTCATACGCCTGCTTCTGCTCCTCCATCTTCATCTCTTCCATGCGGCGCGAGTAGAGCTGCTCGTTCTTGTAGCCGACATAGTAGAAGGAGGCTATCATAATGAAGACGAACGTGCAGATCAGGACGTTTACAACGAGCTGCCGGGTGACCTCGTCATAGAGCTCGTCGTTGCCGACCGCGGTCACGACATACCAGTCGTTCATGATGCCGTTGACGAAATAGGTGCTCTTCCCCCCATTTTGCTGAAAGGTGAAGCTTCCGGAGCCGACGTTCCTTATTGCGTTCAAAAGCTCCTCGCCCTCCGGGGCGTCGCTTAAGTACGAGCCCTTTTTCGTCTCGTCCTTGTGGGCGATGATCATGCCGGTTTTATCCATGATAAAGCCGTAGCCCTTCCCGTTGATCGTAAGCTCGCGCATCATCGATTGTATCCCGTTCAGCTTGACGTCAAGGGAAAGAATAGTCTGCCTGTCCGGAAGCATTCTGCACACGGAGATGATAAGGTCTCCCGTCTGCGCGTCGATATACGGCGGCACAATGGCAACGTCCCCGCCGTTTTCCCGTGCGACGACATACCAGTCACGGGTCTTAGGGTTATAGCCCTCCGGCGGGACCCATTTCAGCCCGTCCATATATCTGCTCATGATGTATCCGTAAAGGCCGTGATAGTCCCCGCCGAACTGCTCGGTAACATTGTCCGTCTCCTCTATGAGGAACTCATGGATTCGGGCAGGCGTGCTGCCGCTGATAAGCATGTGATGCACGGAATCGGCGGTGATCTGCAGCACGTTCTCTGCGGTGTTCAAATGGTTTTCAACCAGCGAGGAGACGCTTTTCAGCCTGTCCTCGATCACAGCGTTCGAGTTCAGCACCGCAACGCTGTAAATAAGCTTCGAGGTATAGGCCACCATAACGGCGACAAATACAAACACAAGGATCAGCGGTATGATGATGCTGTGTTTTTTGTGTCTCGGCTCTTTTTCTTTCTTATTGTCGGCGCTCATCTGCCGTTCGGCCATATATGCTCACCCCATTCAAAGCTTTTCCGGTCACTCGATCGTAAAGTATTTCTCCGGGACCTCCACCTTTGTCGTGCCCATGTAAAATCCGGGATCGCCGAAAATGTATGTATCCTGATAGATCAGGATCGTGTTGTCCGACTTCACGCCCGTCGCCGCGTCCGTATACTTCGAGCCGTTCCATTCCGCCCCGGGTGAGAACACGCCGTACGCGGCGGAAAGATCGTCGATATCCGTCAGCTTGCTCTTTCCCAGAATGACGTTCCTCGCGTGCTCCGCAAGACCCGCCGAGACCGCATAGCCGTATGAGTAAGTCCAGGTGCCGAATCTGCCCGCGCCGCCTCTTTCGACCACAGCCTTTTCGACCCGCGATGTGATCTTCTCAAAGTCGCCGGACTCCTCGGCAAGGTCAAGGTCAAGCGCGCCGGGATAGCCCATGATCGGCGAGGGAAGATCGGCCTCGATAAAGTATCCGCC
>JAFZQQ010000239.1 GCA_017620315.1 Oscillospiraceae bacterium
AAGACCTCGGCATAGTGCCCCGCCGCGCCGACGCAGAGGAACACGCGTTTTCCGTCCCAGTCCGGGGCTACGGAAAGCCTCCTCCTGTAGCCGCAGATCATCTGGTACTCGCTCTCATCGAAGTAGTCGTAGCTCGTCTCGCGGCAGGTGTGCGGCAGCGAGACCGTGACGGCATGGCTGAAATCGTCATAGCTCTCGGAAAACTCCCAGTCCCTGTTAAGGTCGATACGCTGTGTCATAACCGCCTCCTGAAATCAATGATCAAACGTTATGTTGAATTTTAACATAAATTGCACGATAAAGCAATGCTTTATCGTGCAATAGCATCATTTTGCATGAGATATTTCCACCACGGTCAGTTTGCTGCCGTCCACACGGAATCGGACTTCCAGACCGGCGAAGCCCATGCCGTAAACGCGCTCCGGCTCGTTTTGATAGCGCGGGCGCGGATCCTGCGCCAGCACGCCGCCAAGCGCCTCGCGCCGTTCCTCGGGGACAAGCGCCAGCAGCTCCGCGGGAATGTCGACCTCCAGCGCCTCGGGGCGGACGGAGGCGAAGCCGCCCAGCGCCTCGGGGTGCGCGTCGGCGTAGGGGACGTAGGGCTTTATGTCGTAGATCGGCGTCCCGTCGACGAGGTCCGCGCCGGAGACGATCAGCGACGGCGCGTCCGGGGTTTTAAAGTCCACGGCCTCGAGCTTCACGCAGGACAGACCTAACGGGTTCGGGCGGAAGGGCGAGCGCGTTGCGAATACGCCCATACGCGTGTTCCCTCCAAGCCTCGGCGGGCGCACGGTCGGCGACCAGCCGTCCTCCCGGACGGCAAGGGAAAACTGCCAGATCAGCCACAGATGCGAAAAGCCCTCGATGCCGCGCAGCGCGTCAACGCTGCGGAACTCCGGCTCGAACACGATGCGCGACCTCAGCTCCGGCACAAGCCCGCTCTGACGCGGCACGCCGAATTTCGAGGAAAAGTCGCTTTCCATATGGGCAATGACCTTAAAAGCATGCTGCTCCATAGCGTTCATTCTCCCAGCTTGCGGAGGAAGTTGCCGTCGATGCGGACGCCCTCCTGCACGATGAAGAAGGCGTTGGGGTCAAATTCCCGCACGATCGAGCGGAGCTCGTCCTCCTCGTACTTGGATACGCAGACGCAAAGCACGCGAAGCGGCGTCTCGGTATAGGCGCCGACGCCCTCCCAATAGGTCACGCCGCGGTCGAGCCGTGACATGATCTCACGCATGAGCGCGGGGTCCTGATTGTGGGTGAATATGAGCAGCTGGGCGCGGATGCTTTGCAGGTGCGCCCTGTCGATGGAAAGCGCGCTTGTGACATTGTAGATGATGGAATACAGCGCGGTCGGAAGGTCGAACAGGATCGCGCACAGACTGTAGAGCACGGCGTTGAAGCAGATGGAGAAGCGTCCGACGGTGAAGCGGCTGACCTTTTTTGAAAGGTACAGCCCAAGAACGTCCAGCCCGCCGCTTGAGCTGCCGCAGGTGAGCGTCAGCCCGATGCCGAAGCCGCCGATGATGCCGCCCACGAGGCAGGAGGCAAGCCGCTCCTGCAAAATGGGATCGGCAGGCGCGCGCAGCAGAGTGAGAAACAGCGAGGAAGAGATCGTGCAGATCAGCGTGCGGATGGCGAAGCCGCGCCCCAGCGAGCGCCACGCGAGCGCGAGGATGGGCACGCAGAACACCAAATACAGGATACCCGAGACGTCGATGCCCTCGGGCAGCGCGACGACACGCGAGAGCAGCGTGCGAATGAGTTGGCAAACGCCGGTCACGCCGGGACTGTACAGCGACATCGGCACGATGAAAAAGGTGATGGCAAAGGCGTTGATGAAGGTGCCGAGTATTGCGGCGCCCAGCCGCAGCCATTTGTTTTGAAGCGCCTTGTGGAACATAGCCGCCTCCTTAAAAACGTAGAAGTAACGTCTTCATTATTATATCCCCAAGGCACGGGTTGTCAAAGCATTTTTGAGAGCGCGCCGCCGCGAGGCGGAGAGGAAGCGCAAAAATGCAATAGGTTTGATCGACAATCTCTGGCGCTTGACAGCCATTGACAAATCTGCTACAGTACGGATTGCGCTCGTAACGTTTTTGATGGAGATAGGGGCATTTCCCTGAACTCTAACACCCGTTGCGGACGCTTTTTCTATGTATTGTATTGTGAGGATGAATATGTTATAATCTCTTTTCGGCAGTGCAACCAACTGCATGTCCAAAACGGAAGAATGATTTTCACGGAGGCGGGAAATGTACGCATTTGACGAGGCGTATTGCCTGAAGACCTTTGAGACCCTTTTGGGGGCCGACAGCACGACCGGACAATACGAAGAGGTGCAGAAGCTCCTTTGCGCCGAGCTTGACGCGCTGGGCTGCCCCTATCAGGTCACACACAAGGGCGGAGTTATCGCAGATCTGGGAGGCGAGGGCAACGCGCTTGCCGTGACCGCGCATCTGGACGACATCGGACTGATGGTGCGAAAGCTCAACAAGGACGGCACGCTCAACGTCTGTCCAGTCGGCGGGCTTTATCCCTTCTACTGCATGATGGAAAACGTGCGCGTCCACACGCGGGACGGCAAGGTCTTCACCGGTACGGTCTGCCGCTCGCCGAACTCCATCCACGTCACCGAGGAGGAGCTGCGCGTGACCCCGCCGGACTTCCGCACGAACGTCTGCGTCGTGCTGGACGAGGATGTAAAGGATGAAAAGGACGTCCGCGCACTGGGAGTGGAGACCGGAGACATGGTCGCGCTCGAGCCGCGCTTTACCCGCTCCGGCGGATACATCAAGTCGCATTTTGTCGACGACAAGGCCTGCGCCGCCGTACTGCTCACGGTCATCAGGGCGCTGCGCGAGGGCGGAGTGAAGCCCGACCGCCGCGTGTATTTCTACTTTGCCATGTTCGAGGAGCTCGGGCACGGCACCGCCTGGCTCCCCGAGGGCGTGCGTGATATGCTTGCCGTGGACATTGCGCCGACGGGCCCCGACCAGAATTCCGATGAGCACAAGGTGTCCCTGTTCGCGAAGGACTCTCGTTTCCCCTATCACTGGGGGCTGACCAACGAGCTGCGCGAGACGGCGATCCGGTACGGCGTCGACTATGTGATGGACGTCTTCACTCCGCACTACGGCACCGACTGCGACGGAAGCGTGCTTGCGGGCTACGACATCCGCCACGCGGCGATAGGGCCCGGCACCGCAAACAGCCACGGTTACGAGCGGACCCACGTCGAAGGACTGAAAAACACCTATAAGCTGCTGCTCGCCTATATCGCGAAGATAAAGGCGGACTGAACGAAAAAATGACGACCGGAGGAACTGCACAATGATTAAGATAGCCCCCTCGATACTCTCCGCCGATTTTGCCAACCTTGAGCGGGACATCGCGCGCATAGCGTCCGCCGACTACGTCCACGTCGACGTAATGGATGGGCTTTTCGTGCCGAACATCACGATCGGCATACCCGTTGTCAAGGCTCTGCGTCCCACGACGGAGCTGCCGCTGGACGTGCATCTGATGATAGACAGGCCGCTGCGCTACGTCGAGCAGTTTTGCGACGCCGGCGCGGACATAGTGACCTGCCACGTCGAGGCTGACAACGGCGAGAATACCCGCGCCGCTCTGGAGAAGATCCACGCAAAGGGCAAGCGCGCGGGAGTCGTGCTCAAGCCGAAGACGCCTGCCGAGGCGGTG
>JAFZQQ010000240.1 GCA_017620315.1 Oscillospiraceae bacterium
CGCCCCGGCGAGGGCGGAGCTTCCCGAGGGCTACTGGAAGTATCTGTCCGCCTATATAGAGGCGGTCGAAAGCGGCGACGAGGACGCGATCATTGAAGCCGGCAACGCCTATCTTGAATTCCTTTCGGGCTTTGAGAGAAACAGGGAAATCGCGGAAAACCAGTATAACGTCTATAACCGCTGCCTTGAAATGGAGATATATGAAAGGCGCGGCGACTGGGAAAACGCCGTCAGGAACACAGAGGGACTTCTGGACGCGAGCGAATATCTCAACGGCATTGGCGTGGATCGTGCCGACATGGTGCGGCGCTGCCGTATACACCTTGAGGTGCTGCGTCCGCATGCCGGTGTATACGCGCTGTCGCAGACACAGAGAACGACCTTCGGTTCAACCGTCGCTGCGGTTTCCGGAGCCTATTACGGCTCTATCTATGACGGCCGCTACGCAAAAGGCAGCATCTGCTCGTTCTATGTCGAGCTGGAAAGCGAGACCGCCCGGCAGTTCGGATACCTGATTGAGCCGAAGGCGGACGGAAAAAGAGTGATACTCATCAACCTCAATTTCAGCGGGGAAGGTGCGACCGTGCGTGCGATCCCGTCGGGCAGATATGACAACAATCTGCGCGAGACGCTGCGCTATGCTGCGACGCTCAAAAGCCCCGTGCTGCTGCGTATCGGCGGCGAGATGGATCTTTGGAGCGAGCCGGGCGAGTTCAAAACGGCATACTGCTATATCGCTTCCTTGGCGCGTTCGCTTGCGCCGAAGGCGGAGCTGGTGTGGTCGCCGAACTTCGTCTCCGGATGGGGCGTTAACGTCGAGGATTACTATCCCAGCGACGACAAGGTGGACTGGGTCGGCGTGTCGCTGTATTTCAATTATGACGCAAACAAGGGCAACGACGATCCGGCTTGGATAGAATACACCCGCGCCGGTCGCTTTGCCGATCCTCTGTCCGCCGCGGAGAGAGTGCTGTCCATAGCGGATTCGCACAACAAGCCCGCAATCGTCACCGAGGGCGGCGTGAACCGCGCCAACGGTGAGAGCTACGCCGCGACAAAGGCCGCCAAGGCATTTTCGACGCTCACGATGGAATACCCGCGCATAAAGGCTATTGTCTATTTCGACAAGAACCTGCGCGGTGACTACAAGCTCACAGGCGCCGCGGCGACTGCGGCGGACAGAGCGGTGGAGGAGAACCCGACGCTGATAAAGTCCGGCGATAGCTCCGCCGGGACGTATGTCCCTCTGGAACGGTTTGCGGAGGCGGTGAACGGGGGAAGCGTGCTTCTCGGCGCGACCGCGAGGAATTACCGCTGCACCGATATGGGCGTCGTATGGCTGCTGGATGGAACGCAGGCCGCGGCAACCCCGGGCTCGCCCAACCACTTCAGACTGCCGGTTTCCACGCTCGCACAGGGAAAACATAAGCTTGAGGCGGTGTTTGACGATGGACAGGGCGGCGGAGAGCGCCTGATCTACACCCTCGAGTGGGACGGCTCGACCCTGCGCTGTGCCTCAGGCTATACCGAGCCGGAGCCCGAACCGAAGCCCGAACCCGAACCCGAGCAGCCGACGATCCCGGCGGAGGGCATTGCCTATGAGAGCAGGCAGGAGATCGAACTCGACGGAAAGAAGATCGTCCTTGCCGCCTATCAGATACGCTTTCCGAGCGGTGGAGCCGCGAATTACGTGCGTATTCGCGACCTTGCGCAGGTGCTTGACGGGACGGGGGCGCAGTTCGACATAGAGTGGGTAAGCCGCGCGAAGACGATCAACATCGTCCCGCACCATTCCTACGACCACCCGAACGGCAGCGAGGGCAGCGTTCCCTTCGGAGGCGAGCAGAATTACACGGTCTTCAAGGGAGTGACGCTCGTCAACGGCGCTGAGGTCGAGCTTGCCGCCTTCAATATCTCGTACCTCGGCGGGGGAAACACCTATTTCCTTCTGCGCGATATCGGAAGGGCGCTTGATTTCAACGTGGGCTGGGCGTCAGGCCGCGGCGTCTTCATCGAGACCGACAAGCCGTACACCGACGCCGATTAAGCAAAATACACGAAAAATTCACATTTTACAGCGGAATTAATTGCGTCGCGCGCTTGCGCGACGCAAATTTATCTGCTATAATTCGTTGGTTGAATACAGCAAAGGAAGTGTTTTCATGGCAAAAAAACAGTTCAAGGCGGAATCGAAGCGCCTGCTCGACCTAATGGTCAACTCGATCTATACGCATAAGGAGATATTCCTGCGCGAGATCATCTCGAACGCGAGCGACGCGATCGACAAGCTCTGCTATCTTTCGCTGACCGACGACAAGGTTGGCATGAACCGCGGAGATTTCTTCATCGAGATCAGCGTGGACAAGGACAAGCGAACCATCACCGTAAGCGACAACGGCGTCGGCATGGACAAGGACGAGCTGGAAAACAACCTCGGCGTGATCGCCGCCTCGGGCTCATACAAGTTCCGCCAGGAGGCGGGCGAGAGCGAGGATATGGACATCATCGGCCAGTTTGGCGTCGGCTTTTACTCCGCGTTCATGGTCTCCGATGAGATCACCGTGGTGACGAAGAAGTACGGCTCTGAGCAGGCGTATGAATGGCAATCCTCCGGCGCCGACGGCTATTCCATTACCGAATGCGAAAAGGACGCGGTCGGCACCGAGGTCACGATGCACCTGAAGGAAGACACCGAGGACGAGAAGTACAGCGAGTACCTTGACAATTACCGCCTCTATGCCCTTGTCAAGAAATACTCCGACTACATCCGCTATCCCATCCGCATGATGACGCCGGTGCAGAAGGAGAAGGAGGGGAGCGACCCCGAAAAGCCGGAGTTCGAGATGGTCGACGAGCTGACCACGATCAACTCCATGGTCCCGCTCTGGCAGCGCAAGCGAAGCGAGGTCACGGACGAGGAGTACGCCAAGTTCTATCAGGAGCTTGCCCGCGATTTCGACAAGCCCCAGCGCGTCATCACGGTCTCGGCGGAGGGCGGCGTCACCTACCGCGCGCTCATGTTCATCCCCTCGCGCAAGCCGCTCAACTACAACACGGACGCCTTTGAAAAGGGCCTGCAGCTCTATTCCTCCGGCGTTATGATCATGGACAAGTGCGACGCCCTTCTGCCGGATTATCTCCGCTTTGTCCGCGGCGTGGTGGACTCGCCGGATCTCAGCCTCAACATCTCCCGCGAGCTGCTCCAGCACGACCGTCAGCTCAAGGTCATCGCGCGGAACCTCGAAAAGAAGATCATCGCAGATCTTGAAAAGTTTATCAAGGACGACCGCGAGGGCTATGAGAAGTTCTACGCAAACTATGGCCGTGCGATCGGCTTCGGCATTGTGAGCGAGGGCGGCGAGACCCGCAAGGACGAGCTGAAGGATCTGCTGATGTTTTACTCCTCCACCGAGAAGAAGCTTACGACCCTGCGCGAGTACGCCGACCGTATGAGCGAGTCGCAGAAGTGCATCTACTACGCCGCAGGCGAGAGCGCCGCACAGCTCGACGCCCTGCCCCAGACGGAAATGCTGAAGGATCACAGCTATGAGATCCTCTACCTCACGGGCGAGGCGGACGAGTTTGTGATCCAGACCCTGCAAAACTACGCGGACAAGCCCTTCCGCTCGATCATCGACGGAGACCTGGAGCTGGGCGACGCCGAGAACGAGCTCCTCGACGAGAAGGAAGACCTGATGAAGTTTGTCAAGGAGACCCTGGGCGACAAGATTAAGGAGGCGAAGGCTTCCCACAGGCTCAAGACCCATCCCGCCTGTATGTCCGCGGGCGGCGGCTTCAGCTTTGAGATGGAGAAGTATTTCAAGAACTTCGATATGCCCGACCCGATGAAGGCGGATCGCATCCTTGAGCTCAACACAAAGCATCCCTCGGTCATGGCTATGGAGACCGCCCTTCTGACCGACCGGACTAAGGCTGAGCTCTATGCGAAGATCCTCTATAATCAGGCGCTGCTGATCGCGGGGCTGCCGCTGGACGATCCCAGCGCATACACCGACATGGTCGCCGAGCTGATGAAGTAAGAACCCAACTCCATGACAAGACGCCACCTCTGCCTGAGCGGGGGTGGCATTTTGTTTAGCGCGATATAGACTTAATATACACAACGGCACATGATGTCTATATTAAAATTGCAACTTTTCGGGGGCAAACGGGCGGTTTTGACATTCCGGGACCAAATCGGGCACAGAGACATCAAAAACGTCAAAAACAGAGAAAAAACATCAAAAAGTGTTCTAATATGACAGACTTATAAAAGTTAATAGAATCTATAGGTCTTGCACATTTCAAAAAACCGCTGAATTTTGGGCTTTTTCTGGCGTCTGCTTGGGCCTGTAATAGCCCGATTGCAATTGAAAACAATAGACTTATCTTGCTTGCGTCAAAAAAGTCTGTCACGTTTTGCGGTGTGCAGAACGGACGCGAAAATCGGTCCGTGCGTTTGTGCCGAAAAAGTTACGAGCCGGTTTTGACGGTTTGGGCGAAGACGCCGGCGAAAATGCGCGCCGCGTTGAGCGCCTCGGCAAGTGAGTTGCCGGCCGTGCCGACCTCGAGCAGCAATGCTCCGGGGCAGACCTGCTGGTTGTAGCGAGAGTTGCGCACGACGATCGGACGCATCAGAGTAGGGTAGCGCGAGAGCAGGTTTTCCTGTATCGCGCAGGCGAGGCGGAGGTTGTCGCGCCAGTCCTCGTGGGGAAGCCCTCCGCCGTCGGAGCCGATGACGAATTCCAGTTGAGCCGCGCTCGGCTCCTCGGCGCAGAGCAGCTTATACTGCCGGCCCTCGTCGTCCTCCACTGCGTCGCGGTGGACGTCGAGCACATAGATTATGGAGGGATATTCGCTCATGCAGCGTTCGATGGTCGAGAGCGAGC
>JAFZQQ010000241.1 GCA_017620315.1 Oscillospiraceae bacterium
CCTCGACGGTATCGTTGATGACCATATAGGAATAAGAAATGGCGGCTTGGAGCTCGACCTTTGCACGCACAAGCCGCATTTGCAGCTTTTCCTCACTGTCCGTGCCGCGGTCGCGCAGACGTTGTTCAAGAACCTTCCAGGACGGCGGGACGACAAATATCGTCACCGCGTCAGGCCGCTTTGCGCTGACCTGCATCGCCCCTTGAACGTCTATCTCAAGGATGACGTCTTTTCCGTTTTCCATTGCTTCGTCCACAAACCGCTTCGGCGTGCCGTAAAAATTACCGACATATTCGGCATATTCAAGGAAAGCGTCTTCCTCTATAAGAGCGCGGAAGCGTTCAACGTCGATAAAATGGTAATGAATTCCGTCCTGCTCTCCGGCCCTGGGCTCGCGTGTGGTGGCAGAGACCGAGAGAAACAAGTCGTCCCGGGTTTCCATAAGCGCCTTGACTATAGTACCCTTACCGACTCCGGACGGGCCCGAGATGATAAAAGTCTTGCCCTTTGCCATATTAATCCTCCTCCTGCAGTCCACCCAGTACCTCCACGCCCATGCGCGCGACGATCTTATCCGCAGGGATGGCGGAGAGGACTACATGGTCGCTGTCCATGATAAACACTGCCGCAGTTTTACGACCATATGTCGCGTCAATAAGCATACCGCGTTCGCGAGATTCCAGAATGAGACGCTTGATCGGCGCCGAGTCCGGCGAAACCACAGCGAGCATTCGCTCTGCTGAGACCATATTGCCGAAACCAATGTTGATAAGCTGCATTGCGGCCCTCCGTGCTTTATTGATCAGGTATCGGTCATTCGATGTTTTGCACCTGTTCGCGTATCTTTTCCACCTCTGCTTTTAAATCGACGACAACGCGCGCGATCTCAACGTCGTTGCATTTTGAACCGATCGTGTTGCTTTCCCGGTTGACCTCCTGTATAAGAAAGTCCATCTTTCTGCCCATCGGCTCGTCAGAGGCAAGCATACCGCGCAGTTGAGAGACATGGCTTCTGAGTCTTACCGTTTCCTCGTCGACAGCGACCTTGTCGGCGTAAATCGCAGCCTCGGTAAGAATGCGGGCTTCGTCAATGGTTGTGCTCTGCAACACCTCGCACATGCGTGCGGTAAGCTTTTCACGGTATTCACGCACGGTTTCGGGCGAGCGCTCCTCAACCTTTGCCGTCAGCGCCTCAATGGTGTCGAGCCTTGAAGAAATGTCTGAGGCAAGCTTTTCTCCCTCGGTCGCCCGCATCGAGTTGTATGCCGCGCACGCTTCGTCAACTATGGCGCAAATATCGTCCTGAACGCTTTCAAGATCTTCATCGGCCTTGGTTACGCTAAGAACGTCGGGAAAACGCGCAATGTCCGCAGCGGAGTAGACCCCCTTTGCGAGCATACCCGACATCTTGCCGAACTCAAGCTCGCCGATCCTGGCTATCGCGTCGATATAAGCTTTGGCAAGAGGTTCGTTCACCGTGACAGTCGTCTCGTCGGCGGCTGTGGCATCTATAGTGACAAATACATCGATCTTTCCACGGGATACCGCCTTTTGAACTCTTTGTTTTATTGCGTCCTCGGTAAAAATATAAGCGCGCGGAAGCTTGACCGTAGTATCGAGGTAGCGGTTGTTGACGCTTCTGATCTCGACGGTGATGTCACGGTTGTTCTTTACCTGTCTCGCCCGTCCGTAGCCTGTCATGCTCTTGATCATTTTGTTATTATTTCCCCCTTTATATTGGGTGTAATCAAATCAAAATCAGGTATAATCAGCAAATGCAGCATCTTCCGCCGGTCAGAAGGAAGCAGCATCCCGCAGAACACAGCTTTGAGCATACGTCCTTATCATAGTTCATTGTTCTGACCCCGCGATATCCCTCGGGATGATAGCCGGAACTTGCAAACATATTCAGTGCATCGCGGTATTCATCGTTTGTCGGATCCATGCGGCAGGCATTTTCAAGACAACGCTTTGCCTCGTCCATCCAGCCGCGGCGTGAAAAAACGATACCCATGAGATAATTCCACTCTGCGCCGCGATCCTGCATGGAGTTAAGGATCCTCTCCGCCTGCGTGATATCGCCCCTGCTGATAGCGACGCGTGCCTGATACAGATCCGTGTTTCCACTGCTGTAGCGTCTTTCATAATGCTGACCGTCTTCGTAGCTTTCACGGCGATACGAAGAGGAGCTACCGCTTTTGCGCTGCTTCTGTATAAGGTCGTACGCCTCGTTGATCTCTTTCATCTTTTCCTGAGCGAGATCGGCCAGCGGATTGTTCTGGTAATTGTCGGGATGGTACTTTCTTGCAAGCTCCCTGTATGCGTGTTTCACCTCGTCGTCTGTAGCGGAGGGTGAAATATTCAAAACTTTATATGGATCGCTCATTGATTATCCTCGCCGACCGTAAGGTCTGTCCTTTTGCGATGCCGTCTGTAAACTCCGTCCAGAACAGCCCTGCCTATTCCGTAGAGACTGTCATAAAAAACACTGTCCAGTATCTGCCGCCACTCGCCCGCGTCAAGCAGAGAGTATGCCTCTGCCATACGTTGAACGGATGCGTCCAGAGTTTCGCCGATCGCTGCCTTAACTTGCTCCGGGAGCTTGTCTCCCTCAATTCCGTAGCGAAATCGCAGGGGATTGTAATTTCCGGTTTTGGCGTCGTCACCGAAATCGTCTGCGGCGTCAATAATGTATATCCATCTTCCGAGATGGTAGAAAAGCTGCCTGAGTACGCGCTCATTTTGAGGATCCCGCATTGGCGCGGCAGCTTCGGACAAAAGCGCCGCAAATGGCTCGGCCGAAGCGTCAAGCGAAGCGCAGCTGCTCTTTTCAAGCTCGGAAAGCTCATTGAGACGGGTTCTTACCGTTTCGTCAAACCCGGGTTCATGCCCGGCCGCTCTTAAATACGCCCGACGGATGAAAACCGACACAAGACGATACGGTATCGAGGCGATAAACCCATGGTCTTTTATATGGTCGCGCAGCTGCCACCATGCAAGGATCACGCTCATGTCCGCGGCTGCATCCATGGCGGCGGAGCCGTCCAAAGCCATACAGCCCTTGCAGGGGTGAGCTGCGCATCGCAAATGCCTGCATTCTTGAGGCGCACCGAGAGAAAGAAGCACTGCCAAAAGAGTAAAATCGTAATTAAGCAGAAACCTTGCCGCAAATCCGCAGCGTCTTTCAAGGGCATGACACAATCCACAGTACGCGCTTGTGAAACGAGCCATTTCGTCCTTAGAAAGACGGTGTATGGCCGGCCTTACATAACCGAACACTATGACTCAGATCACGCGCACGATGGTAAACACCATCCCGCCGTTGCGTTTGAGCCGCCTGTCCGCGAAGATCGCAACAGCAACGCCGGCCATAAACGCCAGTATGGCGGCAAGCGAGCGAACAACATCGCTCAGCAAACCGGAACAGGCAAAGTAAGTGATGAAAAACAGCACAAAAGGAAGAATATAAACCAAAAGCGCAGCGCCGATTACCTGTTTCGATTCACTTTCAACCACAACCTTCTGCCCCTTGACAGCGCCGACAGCGTTTACCGCCACCGCGCGTACCGGCGAAGGCGTGGCGCCGCAGCCCGCGCACTCGCTGCAGTCATGTGCGCAGGCAGTCTTCCTTGCGACCGTAATCTCAGCTCTTCCGTCTTGGAGGAGCGTTTCGACAGTGGCTATCTGTGTCATCCCTAATTTCCCTCTTCTGACCCATTGCTCGATTCGGAGTTTCCGGTTTCTTCGGTTTCGCTGCCTGCTTCGGCGTTTTCGCCTTCGGAACCGGTCTCTTCGCCTGTTTCGGCGTTTTCGATTATTCGCACGGTCACCTGACAGCTCTGAACGGTGCCGACGTCAGGATCGCCCCCGATGCGGACAGTCGCAGGAACCGTGTATGTGCCGCTCGCATCGTTTACTCCGGAAAGGTCTGCGACGGCAAATACGGTCTCCTCGTCGATAGCTTCAAGCGTCTCAGAGGTGCCTCGAAGCGTGACTCCGAGAGATGAGGTCACGACCTCGACCGAACGTCCTTCCGTGTCAAAATTATCATAGTCAAAATGGGTGACGTTTACTTCCCTGGTGGTTACGCCGCGGTTTCTTATTGTAAGCGTAGCAGTGTAGATACCGCTCAGGTTGGAAAGGCCGTCCGGAATATGGATGTCGTAGGTAAACGTCCTTTCGCCGGTTATCTCGGAAAGCACGATCCTGCCGAGCTCGATCTTGTCGAC
>JAFZQQ010000242.1 GCA_017620315.1 Oscillospiraceae bacterium
AGAACACCATGTTCTCCTCCTCGAAGCGTATGGAGGAAAAGTGTTCAAAGTAATTGTCGTGCTCCTGCCCGAAGTCCACCCGTCCGTTGCTGTAGGTATCGTAGTACAGCCCGTAGGAACCGGCGGAGTTTTCGCAGATATAGAAGGGCAGCTGCTTGTAGAGCGGATCGCCGCACTCGGCGCGAAAGCCCATCGCGTCCCCCGCGCCGAGCGCGAAGCTGCGCAGCGACTTATTGACCGCGCCGCACTTGTCGCCAAGGCCGAATATGCGCTCCCCCTCCTCGCGGCGGGTGAAGTGCACCGAGCCGTCGCCCAGCTCGCCGTCGAAATTATAGGCAAGAGCGCTGCGATCCTGATACAAAATCCCGCATCCGTTTTCCGCGGTGATGCGGAAGTTTCGAAGCTCCACGCGAAAGCGCACGCCGGAGAGCATGAAGCGCAGCTCCTTTTCGTCCTCCTCAAGCTCTGGACAAACGGTCTCAAGGCCCTCTGTCGACAGCTTATCCCGTCCCTCAAGCGGGCAGTCTCCGCCGCCGGGGCAGACGCTCCACGTCGGCGTCAGCGGCACATCGTGCCGCAGCAGCGCGACACGTAGTATATGATCGAAAAAATCCAGGCGCATCGTGACGCCGTCCGCCTCGTATTCGAGCATGGACGGCGCGGCGCATTTTTTCACAAACCTGTGGTCAAATTTCATGCCTTTGGCTCCCCCTTAAAAAGCGCGTTTGCGGTAAGCTTCCAATAATTCACACGTCCCATCGCCGTTCCCGACGGCGCAATGCGCATGACCCTTGTCCCGAGGCCCGGCGTGGCCTGCTCCCACCGCGGCAGGCCCGGGCCGTTCGGATCGCCGCAGCGCGCAAAATTGGCAAGATATCCCGCAAGCTGCTCCGAAGCCTCGCGGTCACGCGCACCGTAGGGTCTCCAGCTCCCGCGGAGCGTTTCAAACATATACCGCAGGTCAGAGGAGTGGAACGCACCGTTTTTGTCCCCCGGCGCGTCAAGATCAAAGTAGTAGATATAAGCGCCGTTGTCCCTTCCGAAGCGGCAGCCGATAAGCGCCAGCAGCGGCGCGTACATATCGTTGTTGGTAAAGCCCAGCATATAGTCGACCTTGAGCGGACGTTTTATCAGTTCGTCCACCGGAGCGGTGAGCAGAACGCCGTCGACGACCGGCATGGTGTTGTATACCGCATCCTTTCTGACGGCGCGCATAGCCTCCACCGTGTCAAAAAGCTTTTGCACCGGAAGCAGGCGCAGCTCGTCGAGACTGCGGCAGCCGGACGTCTTTATGAACTGCTCCCAGTAGGGATGCGTGTCCTCCGCTCTCTTCGGCAGAGCGAATTTCGGAAACTGTCCCGCGCCGGACATCATCACGGCGCGGCGGAAAAGCCCCTCGTTCTCTTTTCTCAGGCACATATACTGTATGGATATCGCCCCTGCGCTCTGGCCGAGCAGTGTGATGTTGTCCGCGTCGCCGCCGAAATCCGCGATATGCCGTCTGACCCAGCGGATCGCGGCGTACATGTCGTCAAGCCCGAAGTTGCCGTCACGTCCGTACTTCTCCTGTATCTCCCTGTGCGTCAGCCAGCCGAGCATACCCACGCGATAGTTAATAAAAACCGTCACGACGCCGCGCGCGGCAAGACCGCAGCCGTCAAAGGGGCTCTCGGTATTGTATCCCGAGTCAAAGCCGCCGCCGTGAATAAAGACGACGACGGGGCAGTTTTCAGCCCGCAGCGGCGTAAAGATGTTGAGCCTCAGGCAATCCTCGCTGTAGCTGTATTCATCGCCCTCGCGGAATTCGCGCTTATAGAACCTGCGCGTCGGGTTCTCCAGATGCTCATGCGCCGCGCGGTTCTGCGGGCAGGCGGGGCCCGGCGCGGTCGCGTCCAGTTCTCCGTCCCACGAGTCAGCCGGGATGGCGTATTCAAATCGCCCGGCATGCGCGTAGGGTATGCCCAGAAAAACGCGGCAGCGCTCCGTTTCCAGTCCCGCGAGTCTTCCGCAGGCCGTGTCGACCACAATATGCTTCGCGGTGTCGTTCATCGGTGCGCCCCTCCCCTTCGCATTTATTTCTGCACTTTGAGTTTATCGTCGCCAGACGTCCGTGTCAAGCCGAAAAGAAAGCTCGTTCCCACGTTTTGAAACCAGTGGTTGAGAACTATCCAACAAATTGCGTATGGATTTTGCGGCCGCGCCGACTTATACTGTGCTCGAACCGGTTCCAAGAACGCAAAAAGGAGAATCGAAATATGAATATCGGAGAAAAGCTCCGTGCGCTTCGCAAGTCAAAGAAGCTGACGCAGGAACAGCTTGCGGAGTATCTGAACGTATCGTCTCAGGCTGTCAGCAAGTGGGAAACAGGCCTTTCCAGCCCAGATATCGATATGCTGCCACGGCTGGCGGTGCTGTTCGGCGTGACGGTCGACGAGCTTATCGATTTTGACCGTTATCGCATAGACAAAGAGGTCGATGAGCTCGTCGGCGAATCCGTTCCGCTGCGGCGCGAGCCGGAGAAGGCAGAGGCGTTTTACCGCAAGGCGCTCGAAAAATACCCGAACAATGAGGTTCTGCTCAACTGTCTGCTGATGGTCATCCCCCACGAGCGCATGCAGGAAAAGCTCAGGATCGGGCAGCGCCTGCTGGACTGCTCCGCCGACGACGAGGTCCGGCTCGACGTGTGCAGGATCCTGGCGGAGACCTGCCACTTAAACGACGAAAACGCAATGGCAGAGCACTATCTTGCCATGCTGCCCGAGCTGTATTTTCTGAAAACCGAGACCGCAGCCCTCATTCGCAGCGGCGACGCCCAGCTTGAGGAGATACGCAAGACGGAAAACGTGTGCTTCAGCATACTCACGACCATGCTGGCGCTGAGAATGCGCCGTGAAGGCGACGACAAGTATCACGAGACAGCCCGCGAGCTCTTCGCCGTTTACGAGCGCATCGACCCCGAGCACGCCGATCACGCAAGCTCGCTTGAGGAAATGCTCGGCAGAAGGCTTGAATTTCCGCTTCTGAACGGCTGATCAAAGAGCCTGCCGGTTCTTCGGCAGGCTCAAATCATCGGCGCTTCCTTGTCGGTCACACCGTCCACATATACTCGATCAGCGCCCGGGTCGCCGCAGGTATCACATGAAACAGGCTGTGCTTGTTCACGCGCTCGGCATAGGTGTGGTATTCCTTTCCGACGGGCCCGTAAATGACGCTCGGGATCGCGATGCTCTTCATTGCCTCAAAGTTGATACGATACGCGTCGCCCCAAAGCGGCATATTGCCGGACAGGCTCGCGTAGTCGAACGGCGCGGTCAGCGCGCTGTAGCTCAGGTCGGAAATACCGTTGAAGTAGTTTTCCGGCACGATGCTCTGACCGTATTCCCTCTTTGAAAACTCCGCGACAAATTGAAGCGCCATGGTGCCGTATCCCTCCTTGCCCGCGACCTGATCGGAATGGACCGGCGGATAGTACGGCGGGGCGAAGCCAATCAGCGTGATCGGATACTGTATGCCGGAGTAGTTCAGCGTCTCCTCCATAATATTGACGGTCGCGTCGGGATAGCTCATACGGCCGCTGTCGACCTCCGCCGTCGCACGGGCATACGCCGCGGCAAAGAACTTTTCAAAGCCGTCCCCGTCGCGCTCGCGCAGCAGAGCGCACAGCTCGCGGAAGCTCATGACGCACGGCTCGTAGTAGATTTGTTCAAGTCTCTCCGAGCGGTTCATGGTCTTGAACCTGCGGTAATCCCCGTCCATCTTTTCGACCTGCGCGGTGAACGCCTCGGCACAGATCTGTCTGAGCTTTCTCTCAATGTCCTCCGGCGTCGAGGAAAAGCTCAGCACCGTGAAATAACCGCAGGCGCGGTGCGGGATGGACACGTCGTAGCCGCGCTTCCTATCGCGCAGGCTTGCCCAGGTCGGCGGAACGGACGCCTCGTTCTCAAAGACGTCGCAGAATTCCAGCGAGCCGTTCGTCCGAAGATGGATCTCCGCAAGCAAGCTGACGGCAGACAGCCCCTCGTAATACTTCCCCGCGTGGGCCTTTTTCCCCTGCACAAGGACCGTCGGCATCACCTTGCCGACAGAGCCGAGCGGCAAAACCAGCGTGCCGTCCACCTCGCGCGTCGGCTCCGGGTCTATCATCAGCTTATAGTTGAGGCCGTACCTGCTCTGAAGCATTCTGAAAACCTCGACCGCGCTGCGCATGCCCGCGGAATAGGATTCCTCGTCCGGCACGGGCACAAAAAGGATGCTGCCCCCCAGCGTTCCGGCCTCCGCCTGCCGGGCATACTCCTCAAAGAGCGCCGCGTGTATCGCAAGGCCGCCCTGCATATCCGCAACGCCGCGTCCCCAAAGCCATTCGCCGGACTCAAGATCGGCGCGCTGCTCCTCGGTCAGTGGAAAGTCTCTGAGCATTCTCTCAAGCTCAACGCTGCCGAGCCGATAGGCATAATCCTCCGCCGCGCCGTACTCCTCGGAGGAAACAATGTCAAAATGCCCGCTGAGCACAACGGTGTCCGTTTTCTTTCCGCGCAGCAGCGCATAGGGTACGCTGCGCCCATAGGGATCGTCTGGTATCTCGTATGCGCCCGTCTCCTCCGGGTGCTTTTGGAAATAGGGCATGGCTTTGAAAAAGTCCGTGAACCACTCTGCCTGAGTGCGTTCCGCCTCCGAGCAGGTCAGGCTTCTCACCGAAAGAAGCTTGGCAAGTATTTCGCGAATACGTTCCTCCATATGGTCTCCTTTGAGCGGCCGCGCAGCGGCAAGTATGTGTTTAGAGGGTTGTGAAAAGCATTGTTTTCACAACCCTCTTTGCAGCTTTTTCGGTTTCTTACAGGTTGTAATACCACTCGAACTCCGCAGGGTTAGGGATCGCTGCCATCGCCGCGCACTCCTTGCGCTTTCCGGCAATGAAGTTCTTCAACAGCGCCTCGGGGAACACGCTGCCCTTGGTGAGGTAATCATGATCTGCCTCAAGGGCGTCAAGCGCCGCGTTCAGAGAGGTCGGCAGCATATGGAGCTTTGCCTTTTCCTCCTCCGGAAGCGTGTAGAGGTTGACGTCGTAGGGGCCCCACCCGTTCTCGTGCGGGTCGATCTGCTTTTCGATGCCGTCAAGGCCCGCCATCAGCAGCGCCGCATAGCAGAAGTACGGATTGCAGGTCGCATCGGGATTTCTCAGCTCAAAGCGGCGCATATTCGGCGTTTTGGCGTATGCCGGGATGCGTATGACCGCGCTGCGGTTGCTTGTGACGTAGCCGACGGTAACGGGCGCCTCGAAGCCCGGAACCAGGCGCTTGAACGAATTCGTGGAGGGATTCGTGATCGCGCAGAGCGAAGAAATGTGCTTGAGAAGTCCGCCCATGAACCAATGGGCCTCTTTGCTCAGGTGAGCATAGCCGTTGTCGTCGGAAAAGACGGGCTTTCCGTCTTTCATGAGCAGCATGTGGACATGCATTCCGCTGCCGGCCTCGCCGTAAACGGGCTTGGGCATGAAAGTCGCGCTCTTGCCGTACTTCAGCGCGGTGTTGCGGATGATGTACTTGATGAGCATCGTCGCGTCCGCCATCTTTGACATCTGGCCCAGCTTGGGCTCGATCTCGAACTGTCCGGCGCCTCCGACCTCGGGATGGTGATACTTGACGGGGATACCCGCCTCTTCCATCAGAAGGCACATCTCACTGCGGCAGTCATAGGTCCGGTCAAACGGCTTGGCGATGTGGTAGTGACCCTGCTTGGGAACGATCACTCCGTTGCCGCTGGAATCGCCGTTCCAGTATGCCTGCTCGGCGTCGATGCTCATTCCGATCTCGTTCGGCGTGACCTTCCACGCCACGTCGTCGAAGAGATAGAACTCAAACTCCGGCAAAATCAGCATCGTATCCGCAACGCCGCTGTCCTTCATATACTGCTCGGCGGCGATAACGATGTTGCGCGGATACTGGTCAAGCGGACGGTTCTGCGGATAGTCGATGATCATGGCGTTGCCGGTCATCGAGAGAGTCGGCGTCTCGCAGAAGGGATCGATCTGCGCGGTGTCGAGATCGGGGATGAAAACCATGTCGCTCTTCTCGATCACGGCATAGCCATAATTGGACGCGTCGAAGCCTATGCCGCTGGTCATAGTATCTTCCGTGAACCCTTGTGCGGGAATGGTCACATGGCGGTACTGGCCGTTGATATCGACCATTTTGAAGTCGACCATCTTGATCCCGCGATCATGAATGAGCTTCATGATATCCTGCGTGCTTTTTGCCATTTGGCATTTCCTCCATTTTTTGCTTATATTATTATGCAATTGCAATCCTTTTGACTTCCACTACCGGGCTGTGCGACCGAGATAGGCCTCAGCGATCTTCGGATCCTTCAAAAGCTCCCTGCCGGGGCCGGTCATGGTGATCCTGCCCTGCTCGAGCACATACGCGTTGTCCGCAACGGAAAGCGCCTTGAGCGCGTTTTGCTCCACGAGCAGGATCGTCTTGCCCATCGCCTTGATTTCCTTTATCGTATCGAAGATCGTGTTGACCAGCAGCGGGGCGAGTCCCAGAGAGGGTTCGTCGAGCATGATGAGGTCGGGCGCGGACATGATGCCGCGGCCCATGGCGAGCATCTGCTGCTCGCCGCCCGAAAGCGTTCCCGCGATCTGCTCCCTGCGCTCCTCAAGGCGCGGGAATATCTCATACACGCGCTTGAGGTCGCGCTCGATCCCGTCCTTGTCGCTGCGAAGATACGCGCCGAGGCGAAGGTTTTCATAGGTGGTCAGATTGGCGAAGATCAACCGCCCCTCCGGCACCTGGCAAATACCCTGCTTTACGATTTTGTTTGCCATGGTCGGCAGCTTTTCGCCGCGGAAGCGAATCTCACCGGAACGGTACTTGACGATACCGGAAATCGCGTTCATCATGGAGGACTTTCCGGCGCCGTTGGAGCCGATCATTGAAACGATCTGTCCCTCCTCCACGTCGAGGGAAATGCCTTTGAGCGCGTGGATACCGCCGTAATAGACATTAAGGTCACGGATCTCAAGCATTGACATCGGCGTCTTCCTCCTTTCCGAGGTAGGCTTCGATGACCTCGGGATTCTGCTGGATCTCCGCGGGCGTACCCTCGGCAAGCGGTTTGCCGAAGTTCAGCACAAACACACGGTCGGACACGTTCATCACGAGATCCATGTGGTGCTCGATGATCAGCACCGTCAGATCAAAACGGTCGCGTATCTCACGGATCAACCCCATCAGCACCTGGGTTTCTTCGGGGTTCATTCCGGCAGCCGGCTCGTCGAGCAGCAGAAGCTTCGGGTCCGTCGCCAGAGCGCGCGCGATCTCCAGCTTGCGCTGCTGACCGTAGGGCAGATTGACGGCGATCATGTCCTTATACTGCCAAATGCCCATGAACTTCAAAAGCTCTTCCGTCTTTTCGCGCAGCGCCTTTTCCTGATAATAATACTTTGTCAGCCATTTGGGGCCGACCTTCAGGCGCCACAGAGACTGGAAAATGTTGTAGTCCGCGTTCGCGTGGCAGGCTGTAAGCACGTTGTTGTAAACCGTTTCGCTTTTGAAAAGGCGAATATTCTGGAACGTGCGCGCCATACCGCGGGACATGATTTCGTAGGGCTTTTTGTGGATAGGATGCACCGCCGTCTCGCGTATGTCGTCCTTAATGATGTCCTCACCCTGACCGACGACCGTCCCGTTGAAAATAACGCGGCCCTCCGTAAGCGCATAAACGCCCGTTATGAGGTTGAAGATGGTGGTCTTGCCCGCGCCGTTCGGACCGATCAGCGCGAAAATCTCGCCCTTTTTGATCTTGAACGAAACGTCACCCACGGCGGTCAGTCCGCCGAATCGCTTTGTGACGTGCCACAATTCAAGCACAACGTTCGGATCCCAATCCGGAAAAACAACGTCCTTCACGTCTGCGCCCCCTCTCCCGAGGCTGCTCCGCTGTCCGGAGGCAGATCCTTTTTCTTTCCGCCGAAAAGTCTTCCGATCGCACTGAAAAGCTTATCGACAGGCAGCTCCTTGCCGCCCATAAGCCCCTTCGGGCGGACGATCATGATGATAATGACCGCAAGTCCGTAGAAAACCAGGCGCCAGTCGCCCACCGCGCGCAGCAGCTCCGGCAAGGCGCAAAGCAGCACAGTTCCGAGCACGGAACCCGTGATCGATCCCATGCCTCCGAAGATGACCATGATGGTATATTCGGTGGACTTTGTCATCAGAAACATCTTCGGCTGCAAGTATCCGAAATAGTGCGCCAGCATTCCGCCGGCTATGCCCGCGTACAGGGCGGACATGCACATTGCGAGCATCTTGGAGCGGAACGTGTTGATGCCGCTCATCTGCGCCGCCAACTCGTCCTCGCGCACGGCGAGCATATTGCGTCCGTGCTTGGACTTCATCAGCAGCGCCGTCGCCGTCAGGAAAAAGGCGACGATGATAAGAGCGCTTAAAAACGTCGTGTGCAGGGGAATGCTCGCGATACCCTTCGCGCCGTCGAGCAGGAAGTCCTTACCCCCGACCTTCCATGAAAGCTGCAGATTGTTGAACACCAGACGTATCGCCTCGCCGACGCCGAGGGTGGCGATGCAGAAATAGTCCCCCTTCAGTCCCAGCGTGATCTTGCCGAGGCCCGCGCCGAGCAGCATGGATACAAGGCCGGCAATGATCAGCGCCAGCCAGTACGGCAGTCCGAAGGACATCGTGCAGATAACGGAGACGTAGGCGCCGATGCAAACGAAGCCCGCGTGCCCGAAGGAAAACATTCCCGTATAGCCCGTCAGGATAGAGAGGCCGAGCACGATCAGCAGCGTATAGCAGGACTGGATGAGGATGCCCTCGATATAATACCAGCTAAACATATCTCCAGCACCCCCTTACGCCTTGTCTTCCACGACCTTGCCCATCAGGCCAGAGGGCTTGATGACCAGAACAAGGATCAGAAGCGCATACACAAACCGATCACGAAGGTTGGAGTTTATCGAAGCGACAAATATCTCCATAATGCCCAGCAGCAGGGAGCCGACTATGGCTCC
>JAFZQQ010000243.1 GCA_017620315.1 Oscillospiraceae bacterium
CGGCAGACCTCCTCCCAGACGAACTGGTCAAGGTCGGTGACAAAGCCGTACTGCTCGAGCACGGGGACAAAGACACCGGGTGAGACCATCGTGCCGTCCGCCTTTTTCCAACGAACCAGGGACTCCGCGCCGACGACCTTGCCGGCCTTGACCTCACACTGGGGCTGGAGCTGTATGAACAGCTCGTGGTTTTTGAGCGCCTGCTGGAAATCGGATAGTATCTGATAATCCTGCTCAGTCTTCTGATACATGGATTCCTCAAAGATACGGATACGATGGTGATAATCCTCCTTTGCATGCTGCGAGGCCTGGGCAGCACGGTCAAAGAGTTCCTCGACGGACACCTTGCCGCTGCCCGCCATGCACACGCCGACAGCAGGCATGAAGCCGACGGAGGTGCCATACTCCATAACGAGCTCGTGGACGCTGTCGTAAAGTCGCTTTACAGCCTCCTCATTATAAGGGATAAGCAGAGCAAAATCATCCTGCCCCATATAGCAGGCGAGACCGCCTGTCTCAGTCTCAACGCGCGCAAGCTGCTCGCCGATCTGCGAGAGCAGCCCGTCGCCGGATTCTCTTCCGTACCACTCATTGAAGAGCTTGAAGTGCTCAAGGTCGAGCGCGATAACGCACCAGCCCTCAGGGTGAGACTGAAGCAACTCCTTGCCGCGGACATAGAGCGCGGCTTCGGTGTGCAGATCTGTAAGCTCGTTGCGTTCCTCGATATCCTTGTTGTCGCCGATACCGACCATGATATGCTTGTTGTCACCCTGCATACGCATGACTCGCATACTGACATAGG
The DNA here is from genome assembly GCA_017620315.1 of Oscillospiraceae bacterium. Taxonomy (GTDB): domain Bacteria; phylum Bacillota; class Clostridia; order Oscillospirales; family Oscillospiraceae; genus Hominicoprocola. Next base: position 803 of record JAFZQQ010000243.1, read on the forward strand.
CATATTCGCCTTCTTCGGAGGGGCGTCGGTAGGTCACGGAAAACTCCGTGCGACCATCAAGCATGCGAAGCATGTTCTTCATAGTAAAAACCTCGTCCAGCGCGGCGCGGTCTTCACTGACGGCATTTTCAATTATCTGACGCTTCTTGTCTGTGAAAAAATTCTTGCCGCGCATTTCGGGGGATTCGCCGGGAGCAGCATGGGAGTTGTATTCAAGATAATCCTCAGAGCGCAGATCGACGTAATAAAGCCAAGTGTAATTTGCAGAGAGAGCCTGGGCAATGTTTGAGTATGCGGCGCTGGCGGTCTGCGCTTTTTCGTACGCGGCCTTTGCCTCGACTGTCTCGCGTTTGACGCGCATCAACTCAGTGTAGTCAAGGCGCATACAGAGCGTGCACAGCCTTCCGGCGGTATCCGTGAACTTGAGCTTGGTCGTTTGGAACTGCCGGGGATTGCCGGATGCGTCGAGCACCTCTTCGTAAAAGCTGTAGGGCTGATCCATCGACAGAGCCTGTTTGTCATCCGCCGCAAATTTTTCCGCCGTGCCCTTGTCAAAGATGTCAAGGTCGGTAAGTCCGATGACGTCTTTCGGGCTTCTGCGGTTGACAAAATCCGCGAATGCCTGATTGCAGGCAAGGTATTTCCCGGTCTCGACATCCTTGGAGGACGTCATGCCCGGCATATTTGTCAAAAGCGCGGTCACGCTCTGTGTAAGCTCGGCTATCTTGATCGCAGCGGAGGCCTGTTCTGTGAGACGCCGATTTTCCGCCTCCATCTCTTTGGCGTAGCTCTTTACGACTGCGGCGCTTTTTGCCTGATCCGTCATCTCTCGCGAGAGCGTGGTCATCGCATCGATCAGGAGTCTGACCTCACCGCTTGCCTCTATGCCGTTTGCGTCGAGCGAGAGCTCTGAAGCGCTGCCGCCCTCATGGGACAGCTTTGCAAAGCGCAGAGCGCTCTGTTCCAGCTCACGGATGGGCTTGGTGACGTTTTTGCGCAGCCAGAACGCGAGCAGCACGCCGAAGACAATGCAGACGCCCACAATGAGAAGCGTGCTGCGCGCGACGTTGTCCTTTACGCTGCTGCGTATGGAATCGACCATGTAGTCGGCGCATACCATGGCGACAACGTCGCCATTTGAGTCGACAAGCGGTTTGCAAGCGGTATAACAAAGACCATAATCCGAGTTTTCCTCAAAATATGAAACCTCGCCGGGTCGGTTCCACGCTTCACCGTAAGGGATAAGATCCTCCACAGAATAGTATTCGGTGGCGTCGAGAAGGATAGGCCAGTCTTCCTCGCCGGCAGCGCGTTCTTCACTGCTTGTCGCTGTGACGACGCTGATCATGACGTTTTCGCCGTCACGCTGCATGATGCCGATATAGAGGTAGGCCAGCTCGAAATCGTCTACCATTATGTTGATGGACTGCTGCAGCTCATCGCGCTTGGGAGAGGACCTCGCGTTCTCAATGCACTCGCGCAGGTCGTCAATGTCCGCCTGATGCTCCACATTGGTGATAACGTCAAGAAGCCTTGCGTTGTACTGTTTATAAAGAGCCTTGGAGATGCCCATCCGCGTCTGAAGCGACAGAACGATGCTCAGTACTGTTATAAGCGCGGTGCAGCCGATAATAATGCTACGGTTGATTGGGCTTTTGTGCTTGCTGACAAACATACCGGCATCCCCTCACTTTTACTTGGGCGTAAATCATGAGCCACTTTATTTTAACAGTATAATTATAAATAAGTGCAAAGAGAATTTCAACACAAAAATCAAGAAGATGCGTATTGTCTTATAAACATTCCACGTATGCTTACGCCCCGTGAGCGGGGGAACTCATTCAAGCGAGGAAAACAATGCGCCTGATATATCGACAATATCGTCTATAGCGATATTTCGCCCGTCGCAAAGAATGAGCGAACGGTGAATGGGGTCAAGCTTTTTAACTTTACAGTTAATCGTTTCATAGCTGCCGCCGGACTTCCGACTGTCGGGAATGAAGAATGTTATCGATACCTCGGGACGTTTATCAATATCTTCCTCTATGATCTGAAGGCGAGCGTCGAGCTGCTCAATCAAAGCTTCGTCTAGAACGATGCGGCTGTCGGTCAGCCTTGCGGTCTCATCAACATCGTCCTCATAACCGGTCAACGCCTTAAACGGCGCAAACTGGGCCGCGCGGTCAAGCAGAGACATATGGGGATGGGACGAGGAAACATGGTGCGGCATATCCAGAATATCATCATAGCAACGCGGATTCATGCCTTATGACCTCCAATCTGCTCATTTCGCTTGCGTGTCATTGCGCCATCCTCAAAATTGGTGCCCTTTAATATGGCATTTTTTCCGTATTTGTGTTGTATGGCAAGTATTGCCGCTTGACGTTTCTTCTCACGCTCGCGGGCTTTTGCATTCTCTGCCTCACGCTTATCCGCACAGGTGTAGTCGGAGAAGAGATCAAGCTGCTGTGCTGCGGCGTTGTCCGGAGCCTCCGCCTCCGGCAGAACAC
>JAFZQQ010000244.1 GCA_017620315.1 Oscillospiraceae bacterium
CCGCAGATAAACCCGCAGGATCTCTCATAGAAACCGATCCTTTTCAAGATCTCCCGATACCGGTCCATGTCCTGAACAGAAAACTGATCCAGAATCACCATGACGTCAATATCGCTGTTCTCGTGAGCTTCTCCGCGCAGGTAGCTGCCCTGAAGGCCAACGTAAAGCAGCCGATCACCGAAAGCTGCCTGGCAGCTCGAAATCAGATCATTCAAATAACTGTCCAGATCAAACATCGTTTTGATACTCCTCTAATGTTCTGACCTCACAGCCCTTGTCCGCATAATACGCGAGCATTTCCGGCAGCGCATCCCCGATTTCCGCATCGTCCAAAGGGCGAACATTGGTGTGTTTTTGAATCATCAGATGCCTCCCGTTCGTTATGGGCGTTCTGCCTCGGGCATGATTCGAAACAAAACAGCCGACAGAACGATCAGCGGCAACAGCGTGACAAGTCCCGTCGGGTTCGGCCCCAGAAGCCCGTTTTTCATAGTATACGACAGGCAGACGGGAATCTCCGCGATCACATTGACCGCGCCGTGTATGATCGCGGCATACATGCAGTTGCGGGTTTTGATCGTTATGTAGGACATGATGACGCCCAGCACCATACAGACCAGCATCATCAGCGCCATATTGCTCCACGGCGCGCCCATGTTGTCCAGACTGTAGTTGAAGCCGAAATAGATCAGCGGCAGGTGCGCAAGGCCCCATTCCGCCCCGTTGATGAGTACAGCCTTCCGGCTGCCGTAACGCCGTACCTGAAAGCCGAGCAGGTATTGCCGCCAGCCGATCTCCTCACCCAACTCCAGTAGCTGGAGCGGCACGACCGCTGCCGAGATCAGAACGCAGACAAGCAGAAAGAGCAGCGGGCTTTTGACCTCGACGGAAGCAGGGCTTCCAAAAAGCGCGCCGTATCGGCAGACGCCGCTGTATTGCTCCCGGAAAATCAGGTAATAGATCACGGCTCCGCAGCCGATGAGAATCGCGGGAACGAAGGCGGAAAAAAGCCAGGCTTTGCCGTTTTTCCAAGCTCTGAGCGAGAGGTTGTATTCCCAATTGACGCCGGTCAGACGTCTGGCCAGAAACGCCGCCGCGACCGGAATGGCGGTAAAGCCCTTCGCAAGGATCTGGTAAAAAGTCCCTGTGCGGAAGATCAGCTCAAGAGCTCCCAAGCCGTAGCACAACCCCAAAACAAGCAACAGGTATACCCGGCTTGCCTTGCGCGCAGCGCTCAAAGCAGATGGATCATCCATGCAATTCAGCCTCCCGTATGTTTTGATACCAGCTCCCGGAAGATCGCGTCCTTGTCGAACTTCCCCTCCGGGAGGCCGGGGATCTCCTTGTACGCCTTGCAGACGGAGAGGCTGACCTCCGTCAGCACCGCGCTCATCTCCTCGTCCGTGTAGGGGCAGTCGTCCGTCACGATCAGCGTGGCGAAGCCGAACACCACCAGCCACAGATCGCGGAAATAGCAGTCCGCCGTGTGCGCGTCCATGCGGTAGATGCGCATGACGGACTCCCGCGCCAGATCCTGCGAAAACCGCAGCGCCTCCATCGCGCCGCCGGATACGCCGCCCGGCGGCGTGAGAAACAGAAGTTTGTAAAGCTCCGGCTCCTCATGCGCGAAGCGGAGATACTGCTGCCCGACGCCCAGAAAGGGAACGGGCCCGGCAAGCCCGCGCTCGATATAGTCCCGGTAGATCTCCTTCGCGCGCAGAAAAACCGCGCCGCGCAGCTGCTCCACCGTGTCGAAGTGGGTGAAGACCGGCCCGACCGACACGTTCATCTCGGCCGCGACGCTCTGCGCGGTCACCGCGTCGACGCCCCTGCGCCGGGCGACGCGCAGCGCCGCGCCGACGACTTCTTCCTTTGGGTACTTGATTTTCGGAGGCATGTCACACCATCCTTATAAATATAATTATTATTAACTAACGTAAGTTACCTAACGATTGTAATTATACTCGTACTTGTCTCGCTTGTCAAGCGGGAAAGGGGAAAATCTCAATCAATGACGCAAATATCTTTCTCATAAGTACGGCAAACAGCTTTTATAAAAACACGGGCAAAGCGGTTCCATGCCGTTCTGCCCGTGTTTTAGTCTTTTTATCAATTTGAGTGCCGGAAGAGCCATTTTGCGCTCAAGTGACGCCGTCCGTCCTGTCCGCCATCAGTCCATGCCGTTTGACATGAGAGAGAAACAGGAAGCAGACCGTGATCTGCGCGATGGTGGAGCACGGCACGCTGAGGCCGATATAAAAGAGCCGCCCCGTCTTTACGCTCATGAGGTAGGCGACGGGGATGCGGATCAGAAACGCCGCGCCGATGCCCTGCGCCATGACAAACGCTGTGCGTCCGAGACCGTTGTAAAAGCCAATGAAGCAGAACAGGAAGCAGGTGAACAGACAGTCGATCGCGTAGGCGCGCAGGTAGTCGAAGCCAGCCAGAATGACATCCTCGTCCCTTGCGAAAATCGCGCAAAGCAGGTCGCCGTGGAAGAACGCCGTGTAGAACATCACAACGCCGAACGCCGTGGACAGGCCGATGGCGATGCGCAGTCCGCGCAGCGCGCGCTCCGGCTGCCGCGCGCCGGTGTTCTGGGCGACATAGGCGCTCATAGACTGCATAAACGCCTCCGGCACCAGCATGATGAAGGCGCAGACCTTCTCCGCGACGCCCACGCCCGCCGAGGCGATCAGCCCCAGCCGGTTGGTGATGGCGAGGATTACGAGAAACGACAGCCCCACCAGCAGGCTTTGCAGGGAGATCGGCGCACCGAAGGTCGTGATCCGCCGCGCGATGCCGCCGTCGAGCCGCAGCTCCCGCCGCGTCAGCGCAAAGGGCAGCGTCCGGCGCCTGAGCAGGAAAAAAGAAACGAGTACGCTCACCGTCTGCGAGGCGACCGTGGCGATCGCGGCCCCCGCCGCGCCCATGCCGAGCCCTTTGATGAGCAGCAGGTCGCCCGTGATGTTGCAGACGCTCGCGATGGCAACGGTGATGAGCGGCGTTCGTGAGTCGCCCATGCCGCGCATGACGCTGCCAAGCACGTTATAGGCGACGATCATGACGCTGCCGCCGCCGCAGATAGCGATATAGCGCTTCGTCTCCGCGAACGCCTCCGCCGGCGCGTTCATTGCCCGCGCCAGCGCACCGGAGAGCAGTGGAATGAGCGCCGTCAGCGCGACGCCAATCGTGAAGAACAAAACGATGCTCGTCCCGATGATCCTGCCGCCGGAGGCGCGGTCGCCCTCGCCGATCTTCTGCCCCAGCAGTATGGTCGTGCCCATCGCGAACGAGCTGATGAGCTGCGTGATCGTCATCATGATCTGCGAGCCCACCGCGACGCCCGACAAGTCCGCCGCCGTCGCATACTTCCCGACCACAAGCAGATCCACCGCGCCGTAGAGCGCCTGCAGAAAGAGCGCCAGCAGGATCGGCAGCGAAAAGCGAAGCAGCGGCCCGACGATCGGCCCGCGGGTAAAGTCTGTCTCTGTCCTCATAAAACAACTCTCCAAAACAAAAGCCGGATAAGAAAACAGGCGTCTCAGCCTGTTGCCTTATCCGGCTCATCATTTCCAGCGAATGATTTGCCCTCCGAGCAAGTGAGCGTATCATAGCAGAGCATACATGAATTGTCAAGGGATATGTCCCGCTATTCCTGTTACCGTAAGTGTTGTTGATTTCCTTCTTTGTCGCTTTTACCAACGGCTTGATTATGATTGTGAAAAATGTTATAGTTTCAAAAGCGGCAATAAATCGGGATTTATAGAGACATCAGGGAGAACCTAAAAATGAATAATACCGAAGCAACAAGAGAAAACTGGAACAAAATGGCGAGAGCCTATGAAGATTTTAATACAGGAGATGATTCCTATAGTGCGTGCATTGAGTGGCCAACTATAAAGAAAATGCTTCCGGAATTAAGTGGTAAGCGAGTGCTGGATGTTGGTTGTGGAACCGGTATTTTTACTTTTTTACTGGAACAGTATAATCCAAAGCGATTAGTAGGAATTGATTTATCAGAGGAAATGCTGAAGATTGCAGAGGAGAAAAAGGAAGCACGTAACTCCATTGCCAGTTTCATAGCCGGAGATGCAGCGAAGACGGCTAAATATATAGATGAGAAGTTTGATTTCATTTTTTCATCAACAACTACACATTATATTACGGATTTGAATGAGATGTTTACAGCGTTGTCCGCCATGTTGGAAAAAAATGGAGAGATGATCTTTTCCATTATTCATCCAGTGTATTCTGCGCAGTATCCCAAAGCTCATGGCGAGAGATTTCCTGAGGATGAGGAATGGGTAGTGGACTATTTGAATCACTCAGAACGTGCATATATACAGCCGTGGATAGAGTATAACGATGAGATCGAGGACTTTTTAAGTAAGAGTATTCACTATTCTATGTCTGATTATATGAAAGCAATTCGCCAAGCAGGGTTATACGTAGATATGATGGAGGAGCCAGCACCGCCAACGGAATGGGAACATAGTACGCCAGGAAGATATTATTCTTTTGTGGAGACTCCTACTTATATGATTCTGAAATTAAAGAAGATGTAAGTAGACAAATTCCGGTTTTATTGACGATGACTAATCGGGATTTGGCAAGGTGAAAAATGTGAGCAACATAATCAGGCAATGCCGTTCATTGCCGAATAAAGAGTGGCTTTCCATGTCGAATCAGAGAACAGATTGTTTTCTGGAGCTTCTGGAAAAGGCCGCCGCCGGAAGCAAAATGACGGAAAATCAGAAAGAGCTGATCGGCTATTTGAAGGAGCGCAGAGAGGTAAATCTGGCTGCGCCGGGAACCGCTTCCTTTGACGTCGCTGATATGCCATGGAACAAAGATACGTTATCGGAAGATGCGGCGTATATGATGCAGACGATCAAAAGGGCAAAGAGCGCGGAAGTTCTCAGCACTCTTGATTATCGTCCGGATATCAGGATCGTCTATCCATGGCTCGATCGATTTGCGGAAATGATTTGGAAACTGGATAAGGATTACCTTTACGGCGTCGAAGAAAAAGAATTGGTAAATGGCGGTATCGAGCCGATCCGTGCCGTGCTGTGCGGAAAAGACGGTGGTGCGAAGCGGCGTCTGCTCTTCTGCCTTGATCGGTATTTGGACCCGTATTATCAAAATGACTTGACCGCGATTTCCGAACCGATCAAGGGATTGCTTCAGGAACTCGTGCTTTCCGAAAACGAAGCGGATATCATTGGAGAAGCCCTTCATCTCCTGGAAGCATATTTAGAGCCGCCGTTTGATATCCTGACGGAGAACGCCGAAAAAGTGCCGGAGCATTTTTTGCCCACTATACAACGTCTCATGAATCAAACGTCGTGACAACTTCCAGTTTGTCGGGCAGTTTCGGAAACGGAACTGCCCGATTTGACTTCCCGCCTTTTGTGCAACATTGCCAGCCGAAAATGAGATAAGCAAAAAAGCAACACTTTGGGTAACAGGGATGTCCCGTTATTCCGTGATCTCGATTTGGTTGCCCTCGATGGCGACTACGCAGCTTTCGTAATACCCGTCGCCCGTAGTGCGCGGGCCGCTGACAACCTCATAGCCGTCCGCTTTCAGCCTCGCCGTCAGCGCATCCACCTTTTCCTTGCTGCCGACGCTGAACGCAATGTGAATATAGCCCGTTCGGTTCAATGTCTTCGCCTCATCAGCCATATCCGGCTTGTGCATCAGCTCTAACCGCGCACAGCCGTCAAAAGATATGAAGTAAGAGCGAAAATCCGTTGTCTTGTTGTGGTAGCCCTCGTTGGACTTGCCGCCGAGATAGGTGACAAAGAACTCCTTTGCCGCCTCCAAATCGTTGACATACATGGCGATGTGTTCGATCTTCATGACTCCATCCTCTTCATCATAGCGAAATAAACCCTAACCGCTACTCATAATTCGATGACGCGCTCGCGCTCCTCCGGGTCGTGCGTTGCGAGGATGCCGAGGCAGTTTGGTTCGCCGGCTGTCTCGCGGAGCCAGCGAACGGTCTTTTCCTGCTCGCTTCGATGGTACACGCGGTCATCTTCAAGCGTTCTGCCGCTGCGCACGGCGTTTCCCGCGAGCAGCAACTTCTTGCCGTTCCATGTGAGCATCGTCGTGCAGCTCCCGAAGGTATGCCCCTTCGTCAACACCGAGACCACGCTTCCGTCACCGAACAGATCGAGTGCGTACCGCGCAGGTCCATATGGCACGCCGCGAAGATAGTAGGCTTCGAGCTTAACGTCGTTCTCCCAGAGCGAGCGCGGCTGATAGACGGCAAACACGGTGCGCGGCGTCCAGAAATACTCCTCCTCGGAGACCAGGAACCGCTTCGCGACGCGCAGCTCATGAACGCCGCCCGTGTGGTCGATATCAAGGTCGCTGAGGATGACCGCATCCAGTTCCTCCGGCGCGAAGCCCCGCTTATGAAGCTGCTCCGTGATCGACGGCCCCGGCTCGCAGCGATAGTGCCATGTCAGAAATGGGCCAAGGGGCTGTGTGCCAAGTCCTGTGTCGACGAGCAGCAACCCCTGCGTGGGATGCTCGACCAAATAGCACCAGGTCGGCAGTGTGGCGCGCGGCGCAAACGGCGAACGCCCCGCTGCAAGATGAATGGTGCCGCAGCGCAGAATGTGGACTTTCATTATGCTCATGGCGGTGTCCTCGCTTTTTGCCGTTTCGTTGAGACCATCATAACAGGATTTGCCAAGCACGGCAATAGCTTTTCTCGCTTTTGCCGCAGGTCACTTGGATAACGACAAATGGTACAAGAATATGGCGCGGTGGCTTAATATACACAGGCAAACGCAGGTATGCGCTTGCGCCGAAGCGCATGAGGGTATATAATCCTGCATCATCCGATAATAGGAGGCACTTATGTCCGAACGAGAAAAGATGTTGAACGGCGAGCTGTATGACCCGTCCGACCCAGAGCTCAAATACTTGCGCATCAAAGCGAGAAAGCTTGCGCGCAAGTATAACCTGACCGACGAGGACGAGACGGCTCGCCGGGAAGCGATTTTAACCGAGCTTTTACCGAACACAGCACGCCTGCCTTCGTTGCAGGCACCCATATTCTTTGACTATGGCTGCAATACAAGCTTTGGGGAATACTGCGGTGTCAACTTCAACTTTACTTGTCTGGACGTCTGCCCTGTCCACATCGGCGATAACGCTTTCATCGGGCCGAATGTAACGCTGGCAACGCCGATGCATCCGCTTCGTCCGGAGGACAGAAACGTCCGGCGGCTGGCGAACGGCATCGTATATAATCTGGAATACGGAAGGCCCATCATCATCGGAAACAATTGTTGGCTCGGCGCAAACGTGGTGGTCTGCGGCGGCGTGACCATCGGCGACGGCTGCGTGATCGGCGCGGGCAGCGTTGTAACAAGGGATGTCCCGCCGAACAGCCTTGCGGCGGGAAACCCGTGCCGCGTGATCCGCGCGCTGACGGAAGCGGACAGGATGAGTCTATGAGTATTATCTGTTAGCCTGTTCTCAACAATAACCGTTCTCTTTGGCTGCATTTTGTAAAGATCAAGCCTTCAACAATGACGAACAACGCATCGGCGCGCTTTGACTGCACCGATGCGTTGTTTTTGCCATTTTGTGTCTCATGCGACTGTTCCGCTCTACCTGTTCCCCTCAATAAACCGCATGAGAATTGCCGCCGTCTCCGCGCGGCTCGCGTTGCCCTTCGGTGCGAGCGTGGACGCGGAGCGCCCCGTGATGAGGCCGCCTTCGTTTGCCCAGCGTAGGGCGTCCTGCGCCCATGAGCTGATATTGCCCGCGTCCGCGTAGCCGGAAAGCTCCGCAGATCTGCTCACGTCGTAACCCTTCTGCCGCGCATAACGATAGAGGATCGCGGCGAACTGCTCGCGGGTGATGGCGTCGGACGGCGCGAATGCGTGGTCGCTGTACCCGCCGACGATGCCCTTGTCGTTCGCCCAGACGACGGCGTCGGTATACCATTTGCCGCCCGCGACGTCATAAAACGGATTCGCGGCGCTGACGGCGGGGCTGCCCTCCAAGCGGTAGAGGATCACGACGACCATGCCTCGCGTCGTCGTGCCGTTGGGATCAAAGCGGTTCGCGGAAACGCCGTTCATCAAACCGTTGCGGACGGCATAATCCACGCTGTCCCGATGTCTACCACTTCAGTTCATGCGTCGAAGCGCCGCCCGTATGACGGTGCAGGATCATTTCGGCGGTGATGCTGACGGCGATCTCCTCCGGCGTTTGGGCTTCGATTGGAAGTCCAATCGGCGAATGGATACGCGCGATGTCATCCTCGGAAAAGCCCTCCTCCGCCAACTGCCGATTGATATACGCCACTTTTTTCGAGCTGCCGATGCAGCCGATATATGTCGCCCTCGTGCGCAAAACCTGCGAAAGCACCAGATGATCCGCCTTATGACCCGGCGTCATGATCACGACATAATCCTCGGGTTCGATCTTGACCGTATCCAGTATGTTTTCGTAGCTGCCGAACAGCAGTTCCTTTGCGGTGGGGAAGCGTTCTTTTGTTACAAAATCCCGCCGCGTATCATATACGACGACGGAGAAACCGACCGCGCTCAGCGCTGGAGCCAGCGCCGCGCCGACATGTCCACCGCCGAAAATATGGACCGTCTCATGCCTCGCAACCGGTTCCAGCAGCACGGTTTGCTGTTCCGTTTGCGTCAGCTTCGGCTCCATGGGCAGGCGCTCCGCCTCGGAATGGATATCTTCTCTTTCGATCACGCTCATATGCGCTTCGCCGGAGTCGTCGAACTCCGTCCTGACCCACGCCGTGCCGTTCGTGCTCAGGATATCCCGCAGCGCTTCGAACGCGGCAACATCCTCCGTGCGCATCGGATCGCAGCAATAGAAGCCCAAAAGAACGTCGCCGCCGCAGACCATTCCGATGTCTTCTTTCTTGTTCGGGTTCAGATGATATTCCTTCGTCTCCGATTGGCCGCTCTCAAGCAGCCTAACCGCCTGCATGACCGCAAGGCGTTCCAACGCACCCCCGCCAACGGTGCCAAGCAAGCCGCCGCCCTGAAATACCGCCATCTTGGCGCCCGCGCCGCGCGGTGTCGAGCCGTCGCTCCTCAGGATCTCGCACAGAACAACTCTTTCCCGCAGACGCAGCCTTCTGCAAATCTCTGATACCAATTCGTTCATCATATTTTCCTTTCCGGCAAATGCGTCTTATCCTTCTTTTTGCACGGGTTGCTACTCTGCCGGCACGACTTCACAGCAAGTGCTCGTTCTCCGCGCGAGGGATTATGAAAATGCTGTGTGTGCGCGTTTTCGGCGTGTACCACGGAAAATCCTCCCGTCCCGTTTCCCGCATGTTTTCGCGCACATAGGATTCCAACGTCGGGCGATCCCAGTCCCGGTGAAAGAACGCCGTGCTCTCCATGGCCTCCTCCAGAGAACGGTGCGGCTGGCCGAATTCCAGCGCGCCGTCCGTGCGCGTATAGGTCCAGCCATTATTGTCGAGCCATGCCGCAGGCCCTTCCGCACTGCTGCAGTACCCGCCGCTGTGGCGGGAACCGGCTCCGTGGGTCACGCAGATCAGCCGGTCGCTCGCTTTGGACAGATATGTCGCGCAGTAGTGATCGACGCGTCCGTGGAACAGTGCCATGACGGTATCCCATTGTCCCTCGACGCCGAGCGCGTCCGCAAGAACAAACTTCATGTTTCGGATGCCGCGGCGCGCCGCCTCGTCCCGGGCAAACGTCAGAGCGGAACGGTTCTCGTCCACGCAGGTAATGCTGCCTATGTCGCCGGAGAGCGCCATGTCTGCCAGCGCCATGCCGCAGCCCATATCGCAGAGCGTTCCGCGCTGTTTGATCTCCGGCAGCAGCAGCGCGGCCAGATTGCGATAGAATCCTGTGTACTCCGCCGCGTCCAGCATCCAGCCGATTGGTTTTTCATCCCATTCAAAATGCATGGTTCATC
>JAFZQQ010000245.1 GCA_017620315.1 Oscillospiraceae bacterium
GCACTATCCGTCAGCGCAGCAATGTTTTCCTTTCTTTGGAAGTCTGAAAACGGTTCTTTCCTTTTGCGCCAAAAGGAAAGAACTGGTTTCAGGAACCGTCCCCGCGCGCCCGCAGGCGCGCAACCCCCAAGAAAAGTACGCAGCAAAAAATACAAAAAACTCTTGACAAACCTCGTGAGGCGTGGTAGTATCCCTCTGCAAAAACAAAGAAGGACGGCGCATCCGTTCTCACCTCCAGCCTTGCGAAGAGGTCAATAGATCCGGCTCAGCCCAATGAGGGCGCAGTCTGTATTCTGTTGCGGGTGCGATGTGTCGCGCCCGTTTTGTTTTAGAAAATCCATTTATGGGGGTGCTCAGGTATTAGCAGCAATGCACATCAACTCAACGAAGAGATCCGTGACAGCGAAATCCGCCTGATCGGCGCTTCGGGTGAGCAGCTCGGCATCATGTCCGCCGCACAGGCGCTCGAGATCGCCGACGAGCAGGGTCTCGATCTGGTCAAGATATCTCCGCAGGCCAATCCGCCCGTCTGCAAGCTCATGGACTACGGCAAGTACCGCTTTGAGCAGAGCAAGCGCGAGAAGGAAGCCCGCAAGAACCAGCATGTCGTCGAGATCAAGGAAGTGCGCATGTCTCCCGGCATCGACGTCGGGGACTTCAATACCAAGCTGAAAAATGCCCAGAAATTCCTTGCCGACGGCAACCGCGTCAAGGTCTCCGTCCGCTTCCGCGGCCGCGAGATGGCGCACACCGAGATCGGCAGGGATCTGCTGCTCCGCTTCGCAGAGCAGGCGGGTGAAGCCGCCGTGCTTGAGAAGGAGCCCAAAATGGAAGGTCGCAGTATGTCCATTTTCCTTGCCCCTAAGGGTGGAAAATAACGCCGTTTATCCAAACGGCGGCAAAACGCACGAAAAAACTTTGTAAAGGAGTAATCACTATGCCCAAGCTGAAAAGCCACAGCGGCGCCAAGAAGCGCTTCAACCTGACAAAGACCGGTAAGGTCAAGGTCGCCAAGGCCTTCAAGAGCCACATCCTCACCAAAAAGCCCACCAAGCGTACTCGCAGGCTCCGTCACGGCGGCTATGCCGACGTCACCACGGAGAAGAACATCCATAAGCTGATCCCCTACAAATAATTTACGACTGTACGCTGAAAGGAGCTAATAGATATGGCACGTGTAAAAGGCGCGATGATGACGCGCAAGAGAAGGAACAAGACCCTCCGCCTCGCGAAGGGCTACTGGGGCAACAAATCCCGCCACTATAAGATGGCCAACGAGCAGGTCATGAAGTCCCTGACCTACGCCTATGTCGGCCGCCGCCTGAAGAAGCGCGATTTCCGTTCCCTGTGGATCACCCGCATCTCCGCGGCGTGCAAGGCCAACGGCATGAACTATTCCACGTTCATGCACGGCCTCAAGCAGGCGAACGTCACCATCAACCGCAAGATGCTCAGCGAGATGGCGATCAACGATCCCACCGCGTTCACCAAGCTCGTCGAGGTCGCGCAGAAGGCGTAATCGAACAAACGTCAACAAAAACAGCTTTTGCCGAATGAGCGGCAAAGGCTGTTTTTTAATCTTTGGGTTTATCTTGTGGATCAGGAAGGATCTCAACGACATCCGAGATCGGGCAATCCAAAATCAGACAAAGATCCTGAACCGTATTCAGAGTCACGCTCTTGTTTTTGCGTAAGGCATCAAGCGTCCCGGTACTTACGCCGTGCCTGTTGATCAGCTCGTACTGGGTGATACCTTTTCTTTTGAGCGTTTTCCACAGCGGTGCAAAGCTGATGATACCGCATCGCCTCCTCCCGAATATATTGTAGGAGGCATTTTCCTGTTGCACATTGCCGAAAATTAGGCTATAATGATCGCAATGTATGATTTCGACGGCTTTCGAAAGAGAATGCACGTAGAATAGCATTGCTTGGGATTGAAAGAATAATACGATGAAATGATCGGAAATCAAAGTAAGGATGCGTTTCGGCTTGAGCCGGAGGGAGGAAAAATGAAAAGAAAGTATGTAGTATTAGCGGTGTTTATGCTCTTTGCGCTGACGACAACGGCGTGGGCAGGCGACAGCAGCGGAGAAGACAATGAGAATAACGAATTAGTTTGCTCCACGGATACAAGGGGAATCTATGCGCCGCTGTATCTCGGCGATTTCACTTTGGAAGAAGCTGAATTGCAAGGTCCTGACACTGTTTCGGATATTTTTTATCAAATGAAATGGGATATTGCAAGCTCATGCAATGATCTGTACCTTAACGGCACGCTTGACGAAAACGGCGAATACAGGCTTTACGTCAATAATACCAGCGGCTACTATCTGAGCGTGGACAATGTGCATACCGTAATCCTTAATGCGCTGTGTGACTATCCCGAGTTGATGTTCGCTGTTGATAAAAGTAATTGTACGGTGTGGCACTATACCGATCCGAGCAGTGGCAAGCCAACCCCTTTTTCTCCCGGTGAATCGATCAGGATTGGGATAGTTTTTTACGATCTGGAACCGAACTATTCGCATGAGACGACATACCTAAACTTCAAATGGTGGGTCAATCAAGCATGCTATGAATGTTTTGGCTCATCATATCGCGAAGGAATGGCAAATCTGACCGACATGGAAAAAGCGGTTGCAGCGCACGACTGGATTGCGGCAAATGTTCAATATGACCCCTATGTCGGGCACAATTATAATGATTTTATTACTCCGAACGGCAAAAGATATACAGATGACCGTAAGGTTTATACTTCGTATGGGGTTTTTGTAAACAGAAATGCTGTGTGTATGGGGTATTCCCTTGCCTACAAGATAATGCTCGACCGAGCGGGAGTTGAGTGCTGCCTTGTGGACAGCGCTGCAATGAATCACGCATGGAATATGGTTCGGCTGGATGGACAATGGTATCACGTTGACGCGACGTGGGATGATCCCATTACCTGTTATCCGGGGGATTTGAGTCAGCAATGCGGCGGTACAGATATCGCGGGACATGTGGAACATAACTATCTGCTTTGCAGCGATGCGCAATTCGCCTATGAAAAGGAGCATACCAAGGTGAAGGGGGCAATTGATTGGTCGACTGAATTTGGGTATAGCTGCCCGGTGACTTACCAGTTGAGTCCAAATCTTGCAGGGAGCGATACTCCGTATATCTTGTTTGGGGGGAGTATGATTGGTTCCTATGGAAACAACACTGTTATGTGCCGTGTAGGAAGTGATTTTCAAGTTGCGGCAAATGTCACGCTACCAATAAAGCCTTATTCCGCAGCTCTTGATAGGCAATCGGAAACGCTGTTTTTCAAAGCGCAGTATGATAATAAGATTTATGCGTTCGACCTTGCGTATGGTACGTATACAACGTTTAGTTCCACCTGGAACTATAGCGGCCTGAATTTGATATGGGATAGTGTATGTTACGGAATAACGTACTTGTATGAATACCATATCTATGACACCAAGATTGTTGAAGGACTAAATTATACCATAACAGACACGGAAATGCCTGTCGTATATTTTTATGCATCAATGCTTGACACATTGCCGTATCTGGCGGCAGGAAGCTGTATTTACCAAGCTGTATACGATGCTTCACTTTCAGTAAACGAAATAATACCTTTTGCGGCGGGATATGATGCTGACGGGCGTATGGTTTCAATGATCCAACTTCACGCAGACAGTAGTGGGAATATGTTGATCGATCGAGCGGTAATGACTGAAGACACAGTCACGCTGAAAATAATAACTGTTTCCAAAACGGGGGTTCCTTTGTCGTCAGCTATTGTGTTTGACATGCAATAGAAACACAAACGTCAACAAAAACAGCTTTTGCCGTTTGACTGGCAAAAGCTGTTTTTCCTTACCCCAGCACCTGTCCGGGGGGCTCGCGGAACTCGACGAATTTCACCGAATAGAGGTCGGCGGTGATGTGGCTGTCCCAGAGCGGCTGGTAGATCACGATGTAGTCCGAGCCGACCTCGTACAGCTCGCCCTCGACCGTGATGAAGTTCTGCGTGCCCATCAGAAAGCGCACGAGCACGTTCCGCCCGACGTTGCGCGCCAGCAGCGCGCGCCAGGAGTTGCGCGCCGCCTCGCTCGCGCTCATCGGCTGCGTGAAGCTGTCCTGCGGGAGGCTGTTCATGCCCTCCTCTTCCTCGCCCGTCCATTCATGCCCGGGGCCGTAGGCGGGATCGTCATACCCGTTCGCCGCGGCTGCGGCGTCGCCCCTCACGGTGCCGCTCCACGCGCCGCCGTAGCCGTTTTGCGTCCCGGCGCCGGGCGCGGACGCCTGGGGCAGGGCCCGTGCTTCTGCCGGGTATGGGGCAAGCTCGCTCTCCATGCCGGTCGCGCGGTCCGCGCGGTGGTTCGCCTCGCGCATGGCGTCGCAGCTTCCGTTCCCGTTGAAATGGTGCCTGTGCGGCTGTATGCAGTTGTGCATATCCATCATAATGAGACCTCCGTTTTTTAAGTGTCGTAATAGGCCGGCGTCGGCGTATAAAAGCAGTGGTCGCCGATGCGCGAGCGGAATTCACCGACCCCGGAGGGGAAGGCGGGGCGGCAGTCCGGGGAGAAGGGGTTGAAGAACCACAGCGCCTCGCCCACGTCCGGAAGGCGGTTCCCGGCGATCGCCCAGTCCGCGATCTCGTAATGTACGTCCGTCGGGCGCATGTTGTATATGTTCTGCGGGTTGTAGACCCCGCCGACGGTATCGCTTGCGCAGACGAACTGGCCGGGCTGCATGATGATCCGGCGTATGCTGCCCTGCCCGATGCGCGCGTATTCGCCGCCCGCCGCCTCGACCCGGTTCATCACGACGCCGGCGACCGCCTTCATCCCGTTCTCGCCCTCGCCGCCCGCCTCGCATTCGATGAGCCGCGCCAGCAGCTCGCGGTCGGAGTATGCCATCGTGTCACCTCCTTGCTTACAGCACAGAATATGCGCAGAGCGCGTCCGCCGTGTGCGGACAAATAAAAAATGCTTGACTATCGCAAAATGCCATGTTATAATTCGCGTCTGCGTGGTATGTCCGCGCAAATCAATAAGAAAGGAGAACATGAATGCCTACTTTTAATCAGCTGGTGCGCAAGGGCAGGGAGAAGGGCAGCTACAAGTCCACCGCTCCCGCGCTGCAGTACGGTCTCAACACCCTCAAGAACCGTCAGACCGATCTCAGCTCCCCGCAGAAGCGCGGCGTCTGCACCGCGGTCCGTACCGCGACGCCGAAGAAGCCGAACTCCGCCCTTCGTAAGATCGCCCGTGTGCGTCTTACCAACGGCTACGAGGTCAC
>JAFZQQ010000246.1 GCA_017620315.1 Oscillospiraceae bacterium
CGGCTATGTCCTCAAGGTCAGCGGCGAGCTGACGATCACGGACAGCAGCGCAACGTCGCAGGACCCCGGCGGCGACGGCAAGATCAAGGGCGGCAACAACCTCGCGACGGAAACCGGCGACAGCGGCGGCAACGGCGGCGGCCTGTACGTCTACGGCGGCAGCGTCACCATGGAGTCCGGCAGCATCGAAGAGAATGTGGCTTACGGCGGCGGCGGCAGCGTGTATCTGGCCAACAACGGCACATTCACCCTGAATCAGGGCTATCTCGCCAACAGCCTTGCCCACAACGGCGGCGGCGTATATATCGAAAGCGGCACGCTGACCATGAACGGCGGTTCTATTACCGGCAACGCCGCTCACTTCGGCAGCGGCGGCGGCGTGTACATGGAGGGCGGCTCCTTCGTGATGAACGAAGGCAACCTGGGCTCAAACTACATCGGCGACTGGGGCTTCACCGGGCTCTCTTCCACAGGGACCAGCAACGGCGGCGGCGTGTACGTCGGCGGCGGCACACTCACCCTGAATTACGGCGTGATAGCATACAACGGAATAAACACCTATACAGGACTCACGACCGCTCACGGCGGCGGCGTGTACGTCGCGTCCGGCGGCACGATCCGGTTCGGCGCGCCCGCGAGGCCAACGGACAGCCTGTCGATCCAGAGCAACCTAAATGAGCTGGTAAACAGAGAAAATGACGATCACTATGATGATCTGTATCTGCCCAAGGGAAAGACCATCCAGTTCATCGGCGCGGCGGGACAGGCCGATGATCCGCGTGTCGCCGTGACGCTTGCGAGCGACTATGGAAGCGGCGCGTTCACGAGCGGCTGGAAAACAAACATGGGCACCGCGGACCCGACGGCATTCTTTATCTGCAACGACCCGAACAGGAGCATCCTGCTCTCCGGCGACGAGGTGGCCGTCGCCTCGCCGTGGGCGCTGCTGCAAAGCAAGCTGTCGGCGGGCGGAAGCGTGGAGCTGACGAAGGACGTTACGGCGGACGAGAGCGACGTCGCGCTTGTCATCCCCGAGGGCAAGACCGTCACGCTCGACCTTGCGGGCCATACGATCAGCCGCGGCATTTCGGGCTTTGAGCAGCCGGGCGAGCCGGCTACGGACCCTGACAAGGCAAAGGAGGACGGCTACGTCATCAAGATCCTCGGCACACTGGCCATCATCGACTCCAGCGTGTCGCAGGACCCGCCCTACGGCTCCGGCATGATCCGCGGCGGCAACAACACCGGCTACGGCGGCGGCGTGTATGTCGCCGGCGGCGGCGCGCTCACGCTCAACTCCGGCAGCATCTGCGAAAACATCTCCTACAGCGGAGGCGGCGGCGTGTACGTCGCGCTCAACGGCACGTTCACCATGAGTGGAGGCTCTGTCGCCACCAATTATTCCAAATACGGCGCAGGCGTGTACGTCGGAGGCGCCTTCACGATGACCGGCGGCATAATCGCCGACTGCGGCTGCGAGCGAGGCTACGGCGCGGGCGTGTACATTACCAGCGGCAATTTCAAACTGTCCGGCGGCTCGATAACCGCCAACGCCATAGGCAGCTTCGGACTCACCGTCGATACTCCCTCGTCCGACTTCAAGGGCGGCGGCGTGTACCAGACGTCCGGCACGTTCACCATTACCAGCGGCAGTATCCAAAGCAATATAATCAACCTTGACGGCAGCGCCGCGGGCGCAGGCGTGTACGTCAACGGCGGTACGTTCAGCCTCGGCGGCACATCTGCCTCTGAAACGAAAAAAATCACGATATCGGGCAACAGCGACACCAGCGGCTCCAACCTGTATCTGGCCGCGGGAACGACCGTCAAAATCGCCGGTGAGTTCCCGGAGCAGGACGAATTCAGCCGGTCGAACATCTGTCTGACGCTCGCGAGCGACCATAGAGGCGGCGCTTTTACCGACGGCTGGAGCAGCAGCGGTATCGACGACCCAGCAAGCGTGTTCTCCTGCGACGACAGCAGCTGCTCCATCCAGTCAAGCGGCGGCGAGGCTGTGCTTGCCTATAAGGTCGACGACTGGACCGGGCTGAAAACCGCGTTGGGATCCGGCTGCAATGCGGTGCTGGACGCCAATATCACGGCGGAGCCCGGCGAGCTTCTGGAAATCGCCTCCAACGCGGTCTGCGTGCTCGACCTCAACGGTCACTATATTCTTGGAAACGACAAGGAGTCCGATAAGTCTAAACGCACTGTTCTGGCAGAGGTTTTCGGCAAGCTGACGCTTGAAGACAGCGGCGACGGCACGGCGACGCACTACGGCTATTGGCAGACGGACGATACCAGGACAGAGGGCGAAAAAAGGTATTATGTGCTGACGGATACACAGCCCGGCTCCGGCACTGACTACGATACCTTTACCGGCGGTGTGATGGCGGGAGGCTCCGGCATCACCAACTCCGGAACCGGCGGAGGAGTTTGCGTCAAAAACGGCACGTTCACGATAAACGGCGGCAGCATCGCCGGCTGCTCCGCCGGCGGAAACGACTGCTCGGGCGGCGCCATTTACGCATCAAATGCAACGCTCATTATGAACGGCGGCAGGATCGTCAACAACTCCGCGTGCAAGGACGGCGGCGGCATTTGCGTTGATGGCGGCGCGTTCACAATGAACGGTGGCACAATATCCGGCAACTCCTCGCTGAAGGCAAGCCCTGACGGCCTCGGCGGCAATGGCGGCGGAGTATCGGTCTATTCAGACAGCAACGGGCTCAACGGCGTGTTCACGATGAACGGCGGCACGATATCCGGCAACACCGCTGACAATGGCGGCGGCGTGTGGATCGGCGCGAGCTCCACATTCCGTGTCTCAGGCACCCCCACGGTCACGGGAAACACTGTGAGCAGCAAAGCGAGTAACATCTGTTTGGTCTCCGGCGATGATGCAAAAGCCGTTGTCACCATCTACGGTGGCCTGACCGACGGCGCGGCCTTCGGCGTTACAGCGGCGGCGGGAGGGTTTACAAGCGGCTGGTCGGAAAAAATGCCGAGCAGCGCGTCTCCCTCCAGCTTCTTCACCAGCGACTCCGACGATTTCATCATCGTGCTGAGCGGAAGCGAAGCCGCGCTGCTGGAAATACCCGAAACACCCTCCGCGACCTTTGAGGCGACAGGCGCGGACAGTGGCACGCTGACAAGCCTCGTTGCGAACGCGTCCTACACGATATCCGGCGCGGGGCTTTCCGCGAGCAGCGTCACCGCCGACGCGAACGGAGCGTATTCGATCGACTCCGGGCTTACTAAGGGTACGCTTTCCATCAAAAAGAACGGCAACGGCTCGACCACGAACGACAGCGACGCGCAGACCATCACCGTCGGCAAGGCGGCAACGCCGAGCCTCACGGTCACGCAGCCCTCCGTAATCAACGGCAAGGGCACCGTCGCCACGACGACGGCGCACGAGTACAGCGCGGATGACGGCGCGAGCTGGAAGGACTGCGAAGAGAATCAGATGTTCGCCGTGGGCAGCTATCTCATCCGCGTCAAGGCGGACGGCACGACGCTTGCCTCCGGCGCGCAGAGCGTCACGATCAGCGAATATGACCCCACGAAGGAGGCCACGCCTTCGGCGACATTCACCGCTGCGGGACCGGACAGCGGTACGCTGACGAACCTCGTCGCGAACGCGTCCTACACGATATCCGGCGCGGGACTCTCCGAAACGACGGTCACCGCCGACGCAAACGGAGCGTATACGATTGCCTCCGGGCTTGCAAAGGGTACGCTTTCGCTCAGGAAGAACGGCAACGGCTCGACCACGAACGACAGCGACCCGCAATCCATTTCCGTAGACAAGGCGGCAAAACCGAGTCTCACAGTCACGCAGCCGGGCGTCATCAACGGCAAGGGCACCGTCGCCACGACGACAGCGCACGAGTACAGCGCAGACGACGGCGCGACCTGGACGGACTGCGAAAAGGATCAGACGCTTGCCGCGGGCAGCTATCTCATCCGCGTCAAGGCAAACGGCACAACGCTTGCCTCCGACACGCAGAGCGTCACGATCAGCGAGTATGATCCCTCGAAGGAGGCCACGCCCACAGCGACGTTCACTGCCACAGGCTATGACACGGGCACGCTCTCCGGTGTCACGAGCGGCATGAAGTATCAAATCGGCAACGGCGAGTGGAAGGATATCGAAAGCAGTGACGATATCGAGCTCACCGGTCTGGTCCCCTGCACGATCTCAGTCGTGAAGAAGGGCGACGGCTTGACCAGGAACGACAGCGACCCGCAGAAGATCGACGTCACCCGCGCGAAGACGCCGTCCGGTCTCGGGAAAACGGACTGCACGACCTTCGAAAACAACGACGGCACGATCTCCGGCGTCACGACGGCAATGGAGTACAAAATGTCTGACGGCGAGTGGGCGGCTGTTAACGGTGCTGCGGTCACGGATCTTACCCCCGGCGCCTATTACATCCGCGTCAGGGCAAACGGCGCAACGCTTGCCTCCGACGCGCAGAGCGTCACGATCGGCGAGTACGACCCGTCGGCCACGGTGATCGATTCCGGGTCTTGCGGCGACGGCGTTGTCTGGGAGCTGCGCAGCGACGGTACGCTGTTTGTCACCGGCAGCGGCAAAATGGCCGATTACGCGGCAGGTACCGCGCCGTGGTACAAGTACCGCGATCTGATCGAGACCGTGGAGCTTGAGACCGGCGTTACACACGTCGGAAGCTATGCGTTCTACGCCTGCGGCGCGATCAGGCACGTTTCCTTCTGCGGCTCCGACGTCAGCATCGGCAAATATGCCTTTGCCTACTGCATTGCGCTTGAGTCGACCTCGATCGGCAACAGGGTCTCGTCGATAGACACGGCAGGCTTCTACGCCTGCTTCCGTCTCGGGAGCCTGCGCCCGGAGGCTCCGAGCATCGGCGCAAGGGCATTTGAGCTGTGCGGCATAGACAAATAAGCTTTACTAAACAAAAGCTCCATCCGGCGCTGCCGGATGGAGCTTTTGTTTAGTATCAGTCCATGCTGCCGGATCATTTTGAGGGGAGCGTTTCCGGCTCATTTACTGAGCGCCAACCCCACAAGCAGAAAAAGACCAAGCGGCGGAAATAATGCGATCATGGCACATACCAGAATACAAAACAACGCGTCTTTCATTGGAAATCCTCCTTCCAGATCCCGTTCTTCTCTCGAATGCTGTTCCAATTGCCTTCTGCGATCCAACTTGACTCGCCGATTGTATTGTCTGCTCTTATGTGTCCAATTGAGTGGACTTAATGTGCTGTTTTTCAGATTTTTCTGCGGTTCAGGCAGCGTTGAAGGACGTTATCCGGCCGGCTTATTTGCCTGCCTTGGCCTCGGCATAGCGTTCTTTTCCCCACCAGTTCGGCATCAGCTCTTTCAGGGTGACCGTCTCCCTTTTATCGTAATCGACCATGATCTCCGTATCTTCATTCGCCTCATTTAGCTGATACAGGAATTCGCGGCAGGCGCCGCAGGGCGTGCCGCTTCCTCCTCCATTCGGCGCGCTGTCGCGGAATGCGATCAGACGCCTGATCTTTGTCTGTCCGCTGCTTACATACATGTTCAATGCCGCCACACGTTCTGCGCACAAATTCAGCACTCCGCTGCAGCTCTCAATGCAAAATCCCACATATATCTCTCCGTTCTCCGCCTCCAGCGCGCATACGACATGATGCGCATAGACAAACGGCGAAACATCTTCGGGATGATATTGCTCCTTTGCCTTTTTATACATTCTTTCCCAAACATCCATTTGTAAGCTACCTCCGTAAAAATGTTGCGGCACAGCTCCCAATGAAGCGTTCCCGCTTGCAGCGGGCGAAGATCGCGGGCGCGCCTCCGATCGGATCCGTCAGCCATTAGAGCACGCCGCCGCAGGCTTGCCAAGTGTGCGGCGGCGCTTGATGCATTCCGTTTCGCCGGCGAATCGCTGTCATCCGCGCAGGACGGAGGGAAACGGTTGCATTTTTTCTCCGCTCCCGTATAATTCATACAAGTCTCCCATAAGCGGATTGTGGGAATGCGACAGGACTATTTTGAGGGGTGAACGAGAATGAAAATTGCATGGTTTTGTGTTCCCGCCCATGGTCACACCAATCCGACGCTCGGGCTGGTCAAGGCGTTGACCGACGCAGGTCATGAAGTTTTTTACTTTTCCTTTGAGATGCTTCGGGAAAAAATCGAAAACGCCGGGGCGGTATTCATTCCCTGTAACGGCTACGATTTTGAGGTGGAGGACAAGGAATACGCCGACCGCGTCGGAAAGGACAAGGCGTTTGCGGTAGAGCTTCTGATTTCGTCAACGCTTGCCCTGGGTGAAATGATCTCGGAGAAGCTCGGCGAGCTCCGGCCGGATATCATCGTTTCGGATTCCCTTGCATACTGGGGCAAGCTGGCGGCCATGAAGCACGGCATCCCCTACATTTCGTCGACCACAACGTTCGCTTTCAACCGTTTCTCCTCGAAGTACATGAATCACGGGATCGGCGAAAAGGTCAAAATGCTGCTTGCCATGCCGAAGGTCAACCGGCAGATCGGGCGGCTCCGGGAAAACGGTTATCCGGTCAGGGGGCTTTTGGACATCGTTCGGGACGATAACGACACAAACACGATCGTCTACACATCGAGATATTTCCAGCCGTGTTCGGAGACGTTTTCGGATAAGTACCGTTTTATAGGCCCCTCCATACGGCCGATCACGCAGAAATACGAGAAGAAGGCCGTGAAAACGGTCTATATCTCTATGGGTACGATCAATCAAAACCGGGAGTTTTATCGAAACTGCATGGATGCGTTGGGCGGAACCGATCATCAGGTCATCCTGTCCATGGGAAGCAATACGGATCACTTCGATCACGTTCCGGAAAATATCCAGATCTATGAGAGCGTGGATCAGATGGCCGTGCTGTCCATCTCCGACGCATTCATAACCCATTGCGGCATGAACTCCGCGTCGGAGGGCTTGTATTTCGGTGTTCCGCTTATCCTGTTTCCTCAGACGCCCGAGCAGGACGCGGTGGCCATAAGAGCGGAGGAGCTCGGGGCCGGTCTGAGGCTGCCCTCCATCGGAAAGGACGATATCATGAAAACCGTTTCACGAATTCTGGAAGATAAGCGTTATAAAGAAGGCGCGGAAAAGGTGTCGAAAAGCTTCAAGGCGTGCGGCGGGACAGCGGAAGCCGCGGCTTTTATCGAGAGCGTCGCCTCCGGGCGTGAAAAATGAGATATGAAAAGCTTTTGGGCAGCGGTTCCTTTTGAACCGCTGCCCAAAAGCTTATTGCAAACGAATGGAATAAACAATTTCCTCCGCGTCGAAGGCTTGCCTTGAATGCTCTGTCAGCGCAAAGCCCTTGGCTTCATAGAAGGCGCGTGCGCGGGCATTGTCCCGAAACACCCATAAGACGGCTTCGGAGTACCCGGCGTCCTTTATATCCTTCAAGACGCGGTCCATCATCCGGCTCCCAAAGCCCTTATGCCAGTTATCCGGCAGGCTGTGAATGCAGATCAGCTCCGCTTTGCCGTTGAACTCGGCGTCACGCGCTGCGTCCCAATATGCGATGCAGTGCGGCTTCTCGTCAATCGAAAGGATATATCCGTTTCCTTTTTTCTCCTCCGAAAGCCTTTTATACATATCGGTTGCTCTGTTGATGTCGGTGCACCGGGTCAGGGTTTCCTCATCCAGAATGCCCGCAAACGCCGCCTTCCAGCTTTCAGTTTGAATATATGCCAAAGCGTCCTCGTCACCTGGACGCACTCTCCTTACGGTTATCTCCATTTGCATCCGCCTCCGTTTCCCCGTTCAGACGGGCTTTCCCTGTTCCTGCAGATCGCACCGATACCATTCTTCATCGGTATTATAAAACCCGACCGATTCAAACATGCGCCGGCTTTGCAGATTGAATGAATAAATGTTCGCCTTTACGGCGTCCATGCCTTTTTCTGCGGCAAGCAGCAGCATATCCTTTATGCAGCGTCTGCCGATATGCCGATTCTGAAACTCCCTGCAAACCACGATAGCCACTTCCGCATTATCTCTGAGCGAAACATCCCCCACCAGTTCGCCCTTGTATTCGATATAATAGCACTCTCCGTGGGAGCTGAGATAGTCATACATGCGGTGCAAAAGCTCCAGATCATAGGGTTCGTCCCTGTTATCGACCTGCTTGCACACATCGGGATCCTGATACCAGCGAAGCGATATCTCGTCATTTCTGTAATACGGTATCAAGGTGATCTCATTGTCCACGATCCGTTTTCGCATTTTTTCCTCACGACATTTTTATTATATTGGGGATAGCATGCTATGTCCGCGCGCTGATGCTGCGACAAGAATATCCGTTCACACCGAGTTCGTGCCGCTGTGTGGGATCATTCCTCAATTCAGCCGCGGCCGTTTAAGGCAGCGCCGCGTGCGGTCTGTTGTCCGGCCTCCGCATACCGTTCCCGAAGCTTGCCGGGAAGGTCGTTCTTTCCGTTTTTCAGAATATCGTCAATAACGTCCCGCTTGGTCAAAATCTTTTGAACAAACTTGGCGTCCAGGCTGTCCAGCAGGGCGATCGTTTCCACCTGTGAGCGCCGCCGGATTTCCTTCAGCAAGGCCATATCCCGTCGCTTCCTGTCCGCTTCCGACTTGGGATACCCCTGCCCGAACGGCTCCGAAAACAGGGCCTGTATCGTCTGCTCCAGATTATCTGCGCCCGCCCAGGTGTAATCTTCTCCGAGCGGAAGCGATATCGCGTTTCCATTATTGATCTGCGCAAAGAGGTAGGCGTCCTTCGCCGTCGGCGCGTATCCGCACAGGACATTCGGCATACTGTTGCAGGCAAGCATCATGCCCTGCCCGGAGGAGCAGCCTGTGACGACAAAATCAACGGCTTCGCTGCCGAGCAGCAGACCGATCAAAACCGAAATCTCAACGTAGCTGTATCGCTCCGTTTCCGCTTCGGTGCAGCCGAAATTGACCGTTTCCGATTCCAAAACGTATTTTTTTGTCGCATTATACAGCAAGTTGTTCTTTTTGGCCTGTGAGCTTGCCTGGATCACCGCGATCCTCATGTGGTCACGTCCTCCGTCCCAGTCAAAGCGCCTCCGAAAAGCTCTGCCGCTTTTCGCGCAAAACGCTCGCCAAAGAGAACGAAGACTCCCTTGTAATGATTCAGGTCGTTGTGCGGCTCGATGTTGCCGTTGACGCCGATGGGGCCCATGTGGATGACGGGCTTTCCCTGTGACACGCCGCCTGAGTAGCAAAGCATGCCGAACACCAGCTCGTTGGTCAGGATGGACTGGATCACCATCTCGCCGCCGCCGTGCGTGTACTGCTCGGTCGCGAACGCGCCGCCGAGCTTGCCCGCAAGCTTCAGCTTCCGGCCCTGCATCAGCCATGTCCGCAGCTCCGGCGTCATCGACGCCATGTACGACGGGCAGCCGATCACGACGCCCTTTGCCTCGCAGACGAACGCCGTGTCCACGTCGTCGATGGAAAACGTCTTCGCCTCCGCGCCGGAAATACGGTTCATGCCCTCCGCGATCCATTCCGCCGCCTGTTTGGTGTTGCCGGTCTGAGAGTGGTAAATAACCGCAAGTTTCATGTTTCTTTCTCCTCTCTTCATCGTATCGTTTTTGCCGCCGCGCAGCGAATCCATAAGCGCATAAGCCTTTTTGTGGCCCTCCGATTCCTCATAAAACTCCCGCATCTCGCGGCAGGGAAAGTCCGGGCATTTTCCGCAGAACGGAATACTCTTTTCTCCGCAGCATTTCACCGGCATGCAGACGTCCTCTTCCTTCCATTC
>JAFZQQ010000247.1 GCA_017620315.1 Oscillospiraceae bacterium
GCAAGACGGTGGAGGAGCTGACCGCGCTCGCGGCAAGGGAGGGCGTCGAGATGCCCGACGAGGTGCTGGAAGCCGCTGCCGGCGGAGCTTTTCATCCCCGGTGCTGGGGATTTGAAATCGGTGATGTAGAACCCATCTGCTGACCGCAGCGCGCGGGAAAAAAGAGCTTTATGTACTATCGGCTGACCGACAATTACGCCCTGCGGGCGTGGAAATTCGTGAATCCCTTGCTGTACCACCGCTACATGTCGTGGACACGGAGGCCCGGGAGCTGCTGCTCTGCGACGGGGAGCATGACATAGCTGAGAGTGAAAAACTGCATTCCCTCTGCGAGCGGGGCATCATCGCGCCGTGTGAAAGGGGCGAGCAGCCCTCAGAGTGGTCGCGCTTCCGCAAGTACCCGCACCGTTTCGTCCCCGCGATGAACCTGATGCTCACGGGCAAGTGCAACTACAACTGCCGCCACTGCTTCAACGCCGCGGACAATGCCGACCGCATGGCGGAGTGGGACTACGGCGCGCTCGTTGAACTTTTCGATCAGGCGGCGGAGTGCGGCATCCACTCTTTCACGCTCACGGGCGGCGAGCCGATGCTGTATCCCCGCTTCAACGATATCGTCCGTGCGATTCCTGCGAATGGTTCGGACACTGCGGCGGCGGCTGCCGCGCGCTCGGCATTCTCGACGCCGGGGAGAGGACGGGTGAATATGACTACAGCGCCTCCGACCCTCTCGCCTGCCTTTTCTTCAAGGGCGGCTGGTACGACAGGGTGCGTGAGCGTCTGGGATAAATCGACAATGCGTCAAACCGCACCGCAAGCTTTCTCAGTCTGCGGTGCGGTATTAATTCTAAGTAAAAAACTCCGGAAGTCAGGCTGACGATATGATCAACAGATACGTTGCGTTCGACGTGGAAACACCGAATTACGAAAATAACCGTATGAGCGCTATCGGCGTGAGCGTCGTCGAGGACGGCAGGATCGTCGATGAGTTTTACTCGCTGGTGAATCCCGAGGCGCGCTTCGACCGGTTCAACATCCAGCTTACCGGCATCACGCCCGAGGCGGCTGCCGGCGCGCCGACCTTCCCCGAGCTTTGGCGGGAGCTGGAGCCGAGCCTGTCAAGCGGGCTTTTGATCGCGCACAACGCGCCGTTCGATATGTCGGTGCTTGCCAAGTGCCTGCTGGATTACGGCATTTTGTGGCGGTCGACGGCACGCTACGCCTGCACCTGCCAGATGGGGCGGCGACTTCTGCCCACGCTGCCGAACCATAAGCTCAACACCCTGTGCGACTATCTCGGATTGGAGCTGGATCACCACCACGCGGGAAGCGACAGCGGCGCCTGCGCGGAGATACTTTTGCACTATCTGGATAACGGAGCGGATATCAGACCTTACATACGCACCTATGACATGCTGCGCCTTTGCACGGCGAGGGCAAGCGGCACGGCAGGAGCGCTGCCGTACAAAAAACGGTAAGCTTCCTTTGATATAGCACAATATTGCGGTTCTTCGGCAAAGCGAGGTGCGCCGGAGCTCCCGCGCGATCCCAAAATATGAGTGCGGGCGCTTTGCCAAGCGCGTTTGGCGACTTGTAAGCCGCGCACAAATGTGATACACTGCAGTCAGCATATATCGGGTTTTGTTTTCGGCATCGGAATGCCTGCGCTGTCATCCACGGAAAAGAAAGGGTAAAACGGATATGGAAACAACAGCGAAAGAGACGGCCTACGATCTTTCCGGCAGCAGCATCCAAGCGCTCTGTGAGGAGATCACGGCGTTTCTCACGGCTCACGGCACGGCGAAAAAAGAGATCCTGAAGGTCACGCTGACGCTGGAGGAGGCTTTGCTGAACTATCGGGATCATCTCCCGGAGAGCTCCGCCGTCACACTTCGGATGTTTGCCCTTTTGGGCACGTTCCGCGTGACCGTCGCGGTCGAGGGCGAGCGCTGCGATCCCTTTGACGAAAAGGAATACTCGGTGCAGTCCATCATGGGAACGCTTGTCGCGGCCGAGGATGCCGCGCGGTCGACATGGAAGTATAAAGCGCCGCGCAACGAGATCGCCTTTACCGCGCAGCGGGAACGCAAGCTCAGCAGCCTCGCGCGGATCGCTCTGGGGATACTGTGCGGGATGCTGCTCGGCAACGCGTTGCTGCTTCTGCCCGGCGAAACGGCGGGGAACATCGCAAGCGGCTATATCAAGCCGGTGACAGACGCATATACGGGGCTTTTGTGCGTTATGGCGGCTCCGATGTGCTTTTTTGCGATCGTGCTCGGCATTGTCCGCATGGGAAACCTCTCCGCCGTTGGGAGCGTGGCAAAAAGAATGGCCGTTCGGATCGTTTTCACCGCGTTGATCGTTTCCTTTTTCGGCGCGCTTGCCGCTTCCTCACAGCTGTATTTCGGCGCCGGAGCGGGCAGATTTTCAAGCCTGAGCGCGCTTTGGGAGATCGTGACCGGCTTTGTGCCGACGAACATTCTCTCACCGATGCTGGAATTCAATTCGGTGCAGATCATTATCGTGGGGATCATGTTCGGCGCGTCCATGCTCGCAATGGGACAAAAGGCGGAGAGCGCGATCGAGCTGTTCGACACCCTCAACTCCGTCAGCGTGACCTGCAACGTGTGCTATCTCAACCGTTTTATCCCGTTCTATGTCGCGCTGACGATGATGGGGATCATCTGCGCGGGCAGGCTTTCCGTCGCGCCGGGCCTGCTGCGGCTGCTGCTGGACATTCTCATCGGCGAGATGATCATTCTGATGTACTTCGTTGCGAGCGTTTGCATCAGGCTCCGGATCCCGCTGCGGGAACTCCTTCACAAGATGGCGCCGTCGTTTATGATCGCTCAGTCCTCCGCGAGCTTTGGCGCAGCCTTTGTGGAAAACCTCAATTCCCTGCTGGAGCTTGGCGTTGACAAGGATTATGCCGCGTTCGGCTTCAACATCGGCGGCATTATCTTCCGCCCCGGAGAGTGCGTGATCTTCATGGCGTCCAGCCTGTATACGGCGTTTTTGTTCGGCATGGAGGTTTCATGGGGGTGGATCGTGACCGCGTTTCTGCTCTCCTTCCTCCTCTCGGTCGCAACGCCGTCGGTGCCCGGCGGTACGGCGATCAGCCTTGTGATCCTCTCCTCACAGCTCGGCTTCCCGGACGAGGTGCTGACGCTTTTGATCCCGGTGAGCGTAATACTGGAATTTCCGACGGTCGCCATCGACACCTTTTGCGCGAAGAGCCAGATCCTGCTGCTGGCGTCGGCAGTCGGCAAGGTCGATCTGTCCCGGACAAGGAAGGCATAGATCGGTGAAAGGAACGGAGAACTATGGCGAATAACAAATACCAGACCGATGTGGCGCTGCTGTCGGTTACAACGACGGAATTTGCCGCGGTGACGCATTTCCACGATTGGAGGGCAAAGACCTTCTTCGGCGACGATCAGATCTATGACGTTGCCAAGTTTGAGCGGGACGGAAAGGAACGGTCTCTGGTGCATGCCAAGATCGACGAGATGGGAATGACCGCGGCGGCCGCCACGGCGATGAAGGTCATTTATACGTTCCGCCCAAAGTATCTGATCATGGTCGGCATAGCCGCCGGCATCGTGCAGAAGAATCTGGAGGATCAGCGTTACGGCGATGTGATCGTGCCGGACATCGTGTGGAACTATTCCGCCGGCAAGTTCGTCGCGCCCGAGCATGCGCAGATCAGATACGGAGATCTGGGCTTTTTGCCCCGCTCCACGGCGGTGAAAATATCGGATGAGGTTCTTGAATGTATCCGCGAGGCGGTCGAATCGCAGGATAATCCCTGCCATGTTTATATAGGTCCGATGGCCTGCGGCAGCACGGTGGTGGCGAACAGGGAGCTGCTGGAAAAACAGATCTACACGCAGAATCAGCATACCGCGGGGCTGGACATGGAGTCCTACGCAGTGGTCTACGCAGCCTATCATGCAAATGAGCCAAGGCCTATCCCTATCATCATCAAAAGCGTCTGCGATTTTGCCGACAGTGAAAAGACGGATGATTACCAACGGTTTGCGGCGTATTCCAGCTGCCAGTTTGCAAAATATCTCTACGAACAACGGCTTCCGCTGGACTGAGACCGGCACATATTGCCGACTTGCGCGCGAGGTGCAACATGAAAAAACGTAAAACTGTTTTGATGCTGATATCCGTTGTGGCCGGCGTCATTGTGATCGCCGCAGCTGCGGCGGCGATCCGTCTCTCGGTAATGACGAACCGCATCGGGGACGATTATTCGTCCGTGTTCGGCGAGGATAAGTATAAAACGCCGGTCAATGTCGAGAGCGTTGAAGTGATCACGCAAAAGGTTTCCTGCGGCTATGCCGTGATCGAGATGTTCTCGCACTGGAGCGGAGGGAACGTCACGGAAGAAAAGCTGTATGAGACATACGGAAAGGTCGTCACGTCGACAGGCCGGGCGTTCTGCGAGGAGATGAACAAGCAGTTCCCGCAGTATCAAACGACGATGCGCAAGTGGCTGAAAAACACGGAGCTGATCGAGCTTCTCTACGAGAACCTTTCCGCCGGGGTCCCCGTTCCTTTTGAGTGGGCCGCTCTGTACGGCGACGTATGGACGCTGCATTATTCGCTGGTGACAGGAATGGATATCCCCAACAATACGATAAGGGTCGCGAATCCGTACGGCTATTATGAAGAGCTGTCCGTGAACGAGTTCCTGCGGCGAACAAGCTTTGAGGCCTATGAGAATATGCCGCTGTTCCTGAAGCTCGGGTTCGCGTTTGGTATTTTTGAGAAGAACACGATCTACGGCGTCTCTTCCAAAACGGCGGTTCGGTAACACGGCCTTCGGAGAATGCGCCGCCCGACGTCGGAACCTTCGCTCCACCGGGCTAATAGTACCGTAAAAAAGGCGCTGCTGAAAAAAGTTGAAAAAACATCCCCCCACGGGGCTTCTCAACGGCAGCTGCACCTGCTATACTGAATCTGCTTGAGATCTTTGAAGCGGGCTGCGTTTGTTACGGGGCGCAGCCTGCTTCGCTTGTCATGACACGTGGAGGAAAAAGTATATGGAATTCGACAAAAACGCATGGGAAAAGTGTGCTGCGTTTCACGGACACGTCTGCGGAGGGCTTGCCATCGGCTATCAGGCCGCGCGCTGTGCCGCCGAGCTTCTGGAGCTCAGCTTCTCCGAAGACGAGCGGATCGTATGCGTCGCCGAAAACGACGCC
>JAFZQQ010000248.1 GCA_017620315.1 Oscillospiraceae bacterium
CGATCTGACAGCTCGCCCATGATACCCACGGTTAGGTTGAGCGAGAGCGCCATAACCACATAACAGCATATAGGGACAAGCAGGCCCTGCGCCGAGCGGCTGAGCAGTCCGCCCGAGCGCATAGCGGCGACGGCGATCCACACCGCGCCGAGGGCAAGGTAAGTGATCAGATTCTGCCTTATGTGAGGCTTGAGCCTGTTGAACTGCTTCATTTCCGCCACCTCACACCTTCTCCGGGACATATCTGCCCATCAGACCCGCGGGACGCACCAGCAGCACGACGATCAGCACCGCGAAAACGACGGAGTTTGCAAGCTGTGTCGAGATATACGCCTTTGCCATCGCCTCGATGACGCCGATGAGCAACCCGCCGAGGAAAGCTCCGGGAATGGAGCCGATGCCGCCGAACACGGCCGCGGTGAACGCGCGGATACCCGGCATGGAGCCCGTGGTCGGCATAAGCGTCGGGTTGAAGGAGCAGAGCAGCACACCCGCGACAGCCGCCAGCGCCGAACCAATGGCAAAGGTGACGGAGATGGTGGTGTTGACGCTGATGCCCATCAGCCTCGCCGCGTCCTTATCCTCCGAGCAGGCGCGCATCGCCTTGCCCATGCGCGTCCTTCCGGTGAAAAACGTCAGTCCCGCCATGATGACAAGGCAAGCTCCCATCGTCAGCAGCGACATATAGGACACCGAGAGCCGCCCGCCGAAAAGGCGCAGCGCATTCGGGATCCCCGCAGCGTCAGTGAGCGGGATGAGCGGGCTGTATACCTTGGGTGTCGCGCCCCAGACCAACAGCGCCGTGTTCTGGAGAAAATAGCTCACGCCTATCGCAGTGATCAGCACTGCGAGCGACGCCGCCTGACGCAGCGGACGATAGGCAAGTCCCTCGATCACTATGCCGAGCACTGTGCAAACCGCCATCGCCAGTAGCAGCGACAGCCAGCCGTTCAGTCCCAGATAGGAAAAACCGCAGAAGGAGATATATCCCCCGATCATAATGACGTCGCCATGGGCGAAGTTCAGCATCTTCGCAATGCCGTAAACCATCGTATAGCCCAGCGCAATGATCGCGTAGACGCTGCCGAGGCTCACGCCGCTGATAAGGTAAGAGAGAAATTCCATGCTCCCTGGCCTCGCTTCCTGCCGAAATAATACTTGGTGCCGCAAGGCACGTTCAAATCATGCAGAGACGTACACGCCGTTCTTGATGACGACGGCGACCGGCATCTTGGAGACCTCGCCGTTGGCGCTCCAGGTCATTCCGGAGCCGGTGAGCCCGTTGTAGCTGGTGCTCTGGATCTGGGTGATGAGCTTCGCGCAGATATCCTTCGCGCTCATATCGGGCGTACAGCCGGAGTCGATCAGCGCGTTGTAGAGCACATAGATAACGTCATAGCCGTCGGCGGCAAACTGGTTTGGGGTCTCCTTGAAGCGCTTCTGATACTCGGCGACAAAGCTCTTGGTCATATTGTCGGCCGCGTCGGCCGCGAACGGGGTGAGCAGCATCACGCCCTCGGCGAGCGAGGTGTCGAAGCCCTCCATGGTCAGGATGCCGTCCATACCGTCCACTCCGAAGAAGACGGGCGAATAGTTCATGCTCTTTGCCTGAGCCAGAATGACGGAGGCGGGCTGATAGTAGATCGGAAGGAACAGCAGATCCGCGCCCTCCGACTGGGCCTTGCCGAGCTGAACGGAGAAATCGGTCTGCGTGTCCTTGGTGAAGGTGCCCTCGTAGACGACGTCGAGACCGACGACGGAGGCTTCCTTGACAAAGGTGTCGCGGATGCCCTGGGAATAGGCGTCGTCGTTGCGGTAGATGACCGCGATCTTGTGGCCCGGAAGATTGCCCGCGATGTAGTCCGCGGAGCCGACGCCCTGATTGGGATCGGTGAAGCAGAGCTGGAACATATTGTCCTTGCCCGCGGTGACGTCGGTGGATGAAGCGGAGGGCGTCAGGCAGAAGGTGCGGTCCTCAAACGCCTTTGAGCTGACCGCGATCGCGGAGCCGGTGGTGACGGGCCCGACCAAAACCTGCATGCCCCAGTCCATCAGGGTGTTGTAGGCGTTGACGGCCTTCTCGCCGTCGGCCTCGTCGTCCTGCGCGTTGAAGGCGATCTGGACGCCGCCCTTGGCGTTGATCTCGTCCACGGCAATCTGCGCGCCGTTGACCACGGCCTTTCCGTAGATAGCAGCGTCGCCGGTGAGCGGGCCGCTGACGCCGAAGCGGAACGCTCCGCCTTCGTCGCTCTTGCCGCTGCAGGCCGCAAGCGCAAACACCATCGCGGCGGCAAGCATGAGAGATAACATCTTTTTCATTTTTCCATTCTCCTTTATCCAAATATTGTATGCCTCTTTTTGAAAAACGCCTGCGGCGTTTTGTCAACTACACGTTAGTATGCCCGGATTTTGAAAACAGAAAAGGCTCCGTCCCTTTTTGAGACGGAGCCGATCGTTTTTTGCCTCTTTTTACGATCCTGCTGTTCCGGCGTCAAAAAGGTTCTTCCGCCCCCGGCATTACTACCTCGTCCAGCATTACCAGGCTCTGCATGATCGCAATAACGGAGGAAGCCTCTGCCATAAGGACGGAAGCGACGGTAAGCAGTATGGCGATAATAATCATAGTCGTCATGGAAGCGGTCTCCTCTCAAATAAATTTTCTATATTGTTACACATTGCAGTGCTAAAGTCAATATACGTCAAGGACAAATGATTCAGCGCATTAAAGTGCTGATATGGTCAAAACATACAAAGACCCGGCGTCAAAACAGTCAATACGACCTGTTCCGAACGGTAAAACACGGAAAAACAGCGTTTCAGGCTTGTTGTGCCGATAATCCTGTGATATAATAAATAATTGGCGATTTATCCGGCGCTGAAAAAAAAAGGGGGGGGGGACCTGCGGCGATGCGCATAGGGAATATCGAGGTCGATTCCAAGCTGTATCTCGCGCCGATGGCAGGCGTGACCGACGCGGCGTTCCGGCAGGTCTGCCGCGAGCACGGCGCGGGGCTCTCCTGCACGGAGCTGGTGAGCGCCAAGGCGCTTTGCTATAACGACGAAAAGAGCAAAAAGCTGCTGTTTCTCGCGCCGAACGAGCGCCCCGGCGTCGTTCAGATATTCGGAAACGACCCGGAGGAAATGGCGCGCGCGGCCCGCACGGCGATCGAGGTCTCCGGCGCGGACATTCTGGACATCAACATGGGCTGCCCGGTGCATAAGGTCGCAGCGCATGGCAGCGGCGCGGCGCTGATGCGCGACATCGACAAGGCTGCGGCGATAGCTGCCGCGGTGGTGGACGCGGTGGACGTGCCCGTCATCGCGGCGGGCGGCATCGGCGACTCCCGCGGGATCTGCGCGGCCTTTGCATTGGGCGCGCAGGCGGTGCAGATGGGGACCCGCTTCGTCATGTCCGAGGAGTGCATCGCACATCCGAACTATAAGAATCTCGTGCTGAAGGCCCGGGATCGCTCGACGGTCATCACGGGCCGTACGACGGGCCATCCGGCGCGC
>JAFZQQ010000249.1 GCA_017620315.1 Oscillospiraceae bacterium
AACGCTGGAGTTGTTTGCCCATTCCACCGTGAGCGTTTTCCCGGCGACGGTCAGCACGATATCCTCCGTCTCGGGCTTCTGTGTCGCGCCGCTGACGGCGTCCACATCGGCAAACCGCTCTAAAAGCAGCAGATAACGGTACACCATATCCGCGACCTGTGCGCGTGTCGCCGCCGATCGCGGCTCAAAGGGTATCGCGTCGGTGAGCAGTCCGTCCACCCTTGCCCAGCGAACGGCATCGACCGCCCAATCGCTCGCATGATTCTCCACGCCGCGAGCGTCGGTGTATTCTCCGCCCAGCACATACGAGCCCGCGTCGCGCCAGAGCATGACGGCAAGCTGCTCCTGCGTGGTCGGCTCATTCGTGCCGTACCGTCCGCCGCCGAGCCCGTTGACCACGCCGCTGCGCGACGCCCACAGCACGGCATCTGAGTACCACGCGTCGGCTTCGGTGTCGGTAAAGCTGTCCTCGCCTGTCACCGGGGGACTGCCCGCCATGCGGTAAAGCACGGTCGCAAGCTGCGCGCGGGTAAACGGTTCGTCGGGCGAGAATTTGCCCTCGCCCGTGCCGTTCATTAAACCACGCTCCGAAACATAGCGCACGGCCTTGGCATACCATGCGGAGTCCGGGACATCCGAAAACGAGGTCTTTTCCGCTGCGGCGGCAACCATCATGCTTCCGGCAGTCGCCTCTGCCGCCGAAGGCGCGCTCGCGGCACATGCCGGCATCGTCAGCGTCAGCAGAAGAACCAAAAGAATCGCAACTGTTCTTTTCATACGCTCACAGCTTCTTTCCGAATTGATATGCCCGCTCCAGCATGTCGGGATGCTTTTGCGCTTCGTTTCCGTCGTTCAGGCCGCCGCCGCTGAAGACGCCTGCAAAGCTGCACTCGGAGAAGCAGTCGATCCAGCCCTTGAGTCCGTTGACAGCCCTTTCATACACCTTGTCTCCGTCCTCTGCCGAGGCGGTCATCAGATATACGTCGCGGAAAGCATACTCCTGCGGGAAAAGCGGATTGCAGCGGTCGAGCAGCGTTTTGAGCTGACCGCTCAGCTCGTAATAATAGATGGGCGTCACGAAAACCAGAACATCCGCGTTTTGAACCTTGCCGACGATCTCAGCCGCGTCGTCCTTAATGACGCACTTGCCGGTTTTCTGGCAGGCAAGACAGCCCTTGCAGAAGCGGATGTCCTTATCCTTGAGACTGACGAACTCCACGTCATGTCCCGCGTCGCGCGCGCCGCGCTCCGCCTCCCGCGCCAGAAGCTCGG
This sequence comes from Oscillospiraceae bacterium, assembly GCA_017620315.1. Taxonomy (GTDB): domain Bacteria; phylum Bacillota; class Clostridia; order Oscillospirales; family Oscillospiraceae; genus Hominicoprocola. Next base: position 1,273 of record JAFZQQ010000249.1, read on the forward strand.
AGTTGCTGCCCGCGCGCAGGCTGGTCGATACGATCAATATCTTCTTAGCCATAGACTGTCCACCTCATTTCAAGTATTCAGAGAAGAAGCTCTCCAGCTTATCGAACGGAATGATGTTGGTCTGATCGTACAGGTCGGTATGTGATGCACCGGGGATGATATACAGCTCTTTGTTGTCCGTGTACCGGCTGTCCTTCACCATATCGGCGTAAGCGTCGCGGCTCATATAGCAGGAGTGCGCCTTGTCGCCGTGGATCATCAGAACGGCGGAGCGGATCTCTTTGGCATAGGTGAACAGCCGCATATTCATCAGCGAGGTGCCGGTGTTCATCGTCCAGCCGTCGTTGGAGTTCAGCGAGCGGGGATGATAGCCGCGCGGCGTCTTGTAGTAATCGTGGTAGTCCTTGACGAAGTACGGCGCGTCCTCCGGCAGGGGATCGACCACTCCGCCCATGCGGGCATAGTCGCCGCTCTGATAGTCCTTCGTGCGCTGGGAGTTAATCGCGGCTCGCATCTGATGCCTTGCCTCTTCGTTGTCCGACGCGTCGAAGTAGCCGTTTGCGGCGACGCGGGACATATCGTACATGGTGGACGTCACCGTTGCCTTGATCCTTGTGTCGATGCAGGCTGTCTGAAGAGCCATGCCGCCCCAGCCGCAAATGCCGATGATGCCGATGCGCGCGGGATCGACGTTTTCCTGCACGGACAGGAAATCGACCGCCGCCTGAAAATCCTCCACGTCAATATCGGGGGAGTGCATCGCGCGGGGATAACCGCCGGACTCGCCGGTGAAGGAGGGGTCGAAAGCAATGGTCAGGAAACCACGCTCCGCCATAGTCTGCGCATACAAACCGGAGGATTGTTCCTTGCAGGCGCCAAAGGGACCGGAAACCGCGATGGCAGGCAGTTTCCTTGTCGCGTTCTTCGGCTCGTAGAGGTCGGCAGCCAGCGTAATACCGAAGTGATTGCAGAATGTCACCTTGCGGTGGTTCACCTTCTCGCTCTTGGGAAAAGTCTTGTCCCACTCCTGCGCGAGCTTCAGTTCTTCCGTCTTCATCATATTCATTACCGCCTTTCCGTTGTCGTTTTCGTTTCTTTTTCAATTCTTCTGATGAGATAGTCGAGACAGTCCACTCTGCGTTGGCTCAGATGCAGCTCGTCGATCAAGCCGCAGCGAATGACCCGCATCTGCCGCAGGGCGTCGTCAAGATGCCCCGCGGAATAAAACTGCTCCACGAGCGCGGCTGAGTCCTCCGGGCACCCTACATCCATCAAATTGTTCCTGATCCCTTCTGTCATCAACTGTCTCCTCCCTTGGATGCTTTGATTATAGCTGCTTGACGTCCGCTTCGCTAATGGTTATAATGAATATCGTGATATTCGTGTTTGGAATATCATAGTTTTTGACGGGGGATGCCTCGATGGAGATTCGTACACTCAGATATTTCCTTGCCGTGGCAAGAGAAGAGAACATGACAAAGGCCGCGGAAACGCTTCACGTCACACAGCCCACCTTGTCCAAGACGCTCAAGGCCCTTGAAGACGAGCTTGGCAAGAAGCTCTTTACCCGGCACAGCTTCAGCATCGCGCTGACGGACGAGGGCGTGCTCCTCCGCAACCGCGCGGAGGATCTTGTCAGCATGGCGGATCGCATTGAAAAAGAGTTTGTTTCGCTGGATGACATTACAGGCGGAGATCTGTATTTCGGATTGGCCGAGTCCTATCAGATCAGCTTCTTTGCGCAGGAACTCCATTCGTTCAAGAAGAACTATCCGGGGCTTCGCTACTATATCACCAGCGGCGACACCGAGCAGGTCGCGGAAAAGCTGGACAAGGGACTTTTGGATTTTGCGGTGCTGGCGGAAATTCCCGACGCGGCAAAATATGAGTATCTGACCTTCCCCGAAGAAGACGTGTGGGGCCTCGTCATACCGGACGACGACCCGCTGGCAAAGAAAAAGGCCATCCGTGTGGACGACCTGATCGGGCTGCCGTTGTTCTGCTCCGGGCAAGCCTGGGAGAAGGATATTCCGAGATGGGCGAAGGAGAAAATGGAACAACTGCATTTGGAGGGCTCTTTCCGGCTTTCCTACAACGCATCTCTTTTTGCGAAGGAGCACCTCGGTTATCTGCTGACATTCGACCGTCTGGTCAACACCTCGCCCGGCAGTGGGCTTGTATTCCGTCCGCTCACGCCGAGGCTTGAAACCAAGCTGTTTCTTGTTTGGAAGAAGTATCAGACATTCTCTCCGATCGCGGAGAGATTTCTCGCTCAGATACAGGTTTCGTTTTCTGCAAGCCAGCCCCGCTGACGCGGGTGATCCAGGCAAGCTGCTTTTTTGCAGGTTTCTCGTTACCGTTCCTTTTGGTTACACCGCGCCAAGATAAATATGGGAACAATGATGCTTACCATAGGGCACGCAAAAAGATGATAAGCAGTTCTTATACGAAGATGCCCCAACAGATAGCGGCAATCAGATGCCTGTTTTGAAAATGCTTTTCACGCAGCGGAAGAACGTCGCCGCACATGCGGGATAGCTCCTGTCCGCGTCCGTCACCAGGCTGATCGTCATCCGCTCATTCAGCTCACGGATGCGATATATCAGCAGTTCCGGGTCATCGGCAGGCCCACCATCCGCGAATACAAGGCTTTCGGGACAGAGCGCGGCAAAACCGAGCGTTTTGCACAGCGAGAGCTGAGCATGGTAGTCACTGATGTAAGCCTGTGTTTTCAAACGGATATTGTGTGCCGAGAGCAGGTGGTCAAACATCGCGTTCAGCGTGCTGCCCTCCTCGTTCCGGACAAAAACAGGACCGTCCGGCGCGACCAATTCCATGATACTCAGTTCCCTGATCCCCTTCTCTGTGCTGACGCCTTTCAAAATCAAAAATACTTCCTCATGGAGCAGAGGTTCCACCGTGATGTCCGGCGCCGGCAGAGCGTTGACGCCGAGCAGTCCGTCGATCCTGCCCTCTCGCAGTTCCCGAACCAGCCGCTCTGTATCTCCCGTCACAAAGCGTACTTCTACATGTTCAAATTCTGCACAATAACGCGCCAGAATCAAAGGAGCGAGATACGCCGCCCTTGTGCCGTTGATGCCAAAACAGATTTTTCCGACATTTCCATTGTCTATGTTCTGAATGGTCTGCAAAAGGTCCTTTTCAATTTTTTCCTTTTTCAAAAGCGCCATGCGCATGGCAAGTCCCGCTTCCGTCATTTGCACAGACGGCACTCTGAGGAAAAACCTCGTATGATACTGCTCCTCCATCTTTCGGATGTGCGAGCTTAACCCCTGCTGTGTCATGCCGCACCGTTCGGCGGCTCTGGTAAAATTCAGTTCTTCACATAGCGCCAAAAAAGCGGTTTCACTTGGATTCATCATGACAATGCCCTTTCTTTCTGTCCCTATCTCTTACTCATACTAAGAATGTAATAAATGATTCTACCACAAGTAATTGGTTGTTGTCCATCCA
>JAFZQQ010000250.1 GCA_017620315.1 Oscillospiraceae bacterium
CCTCCTGCGCCACGTCGATGTCGAAGCCGACGATCTCGCCCGCTTCATCGGTAAAGCCCATGGGCGGATAGTTCGCGTCAAGGCCGATCACAAGCCGTCCCGCGTCGAGCACCCGCCGCAGCGAGCCGTCGCTCGTGGGAGCGTCCGTCCGCGTGACACCACCGCAGCCCGAAACCGTGAGTGTCAGTACAAATGCCATGATTCCCGCCAACAGTTTTCTGAACATCGTCCTGTTCATAAAAGCCTCCGCGCCGGTTTTCTTTTCTTCCCTTTTGAGCATCGTGTGCCACGTTTGGCGTCATATGCGTATACTTATTTTTTTATTATAGCACTTCCGACTCAAAATGACAACAAATAATGCCGCAAATGTATGAAATGCCGCAAATGTATGAAAATAGCGTGATATCTTTTGAGAATCAATTTCTCTTTTACTTGTAATCCTGCAACCTCCATGGTAGAATAACCAAAACTAAACAAATCGCAGAGCTCCCAAAAGCGTGGTGTCATTGAAAAAGCTCGGACCCTGTGCAATGTGACCCGGAATTGAAAGCGTTTAACTTTTTTTGCGCTCCTGCTAATAAATCTGCTAATGGAACGCGATATAGCGGGTGGAACGCGGTGATACCAAGCAGCACTAGATGTTAAAAGAACTTGGTATTATGTGGCACTCACGCAATCGTTTCGAGGGGATTGAAACTCGCTGATACGCCCAATAGCCGCTCAGACTCTGAAGGTCGTGCGTTCGAATCGCATCGGGCGTACCAGCAAAAATCTCCGAAAACGGTAGTTTTCGGAGATTTTTCTACTATTGCATAAGATTCTCTTTTCTACCCTGATCCTTGGAGTTGAGTGCAATGTCAGCCATAAAAATGCCTCGTTTGTCGTCCTTTCAGATCATCCTGCTCGGTTTTTTGCTTGTCATTCTGATCGGCGCATCATTGCTTGCGCTGCCGATTGCCGGAAAGAGCGGGCAGGGTACGCCGTTTTTGGACGCGCTGTTTACCGCGACCTCCGCACTCTGTGTGACCGGCCTTGTGGTGCGCGACACGGCGACTTACTGGTCGGGGTTCGGAAAAGTCGTGATCCTGCTTTTGATCCAGATAGGCGGACTCGGCGTTGTGCCGATCAACGTCGTGCTGATGCTGTTGATCATTGTCGGCGGCATCGGATTTCAAACGCTGGAGGATATTCGGACGAACCGCGCGCGCTTGAACAGGTATCGGCTCCAAAGCAAGCTGATACTTGCGACGAGCGCAGTTCTGATCATCATTCCGGCGATCCTGTTCTGCTTCTTTGAATATGCACATCTGCTGGGCGGCGAGCGTGTTCTTGTGTCGTTGTTTCAATCCGTCACAACGCGAACGGCGGGCTTCAATACGGCGGATTTCGCCGAAATGACCGAAGCGGGACAGCTGCTGACGATCCTCCTCATGCTGGTGGGCGGCTCCCCCGGCTCCACGGCGGGCGGCATGAAGACAACGACGCTTGCCGTACTCGTGATCGCCGCAACCGCGGTTTTTCGGCGCAGTGAACGCGGCGCCGTATTCGGAAGAACAGTCCCGGCCGGGATCGTTCGCTCCGCCGCTGCGATCCTGGTCGCGTACCTGACGCTTTTTTGACCGTTTCCGCAATCATCTGCTGGGTGGAACACATGGCGCTTTTGGCCGCAATGTTTGAAACGGCGTTCGCCATCGGAACGGTTGGACTGACGTTGGGCGTAACGCCGCAGCTCGGACAGATTTCCAAGAGCCTTCTGATATTTTTAATGTATTTTGGGCGCATCGGCGGACTGACGCTGATCTTTGCCGCGCTGCCAAATGCGGAGCCCGTCGGCGCCAGATTCCCGGAAGAATCAATGTGCTTGCACTCAAACGGGAGAGCGGTTTGATTCTCGACGTGAACCCGGATGCGCCGTTGGAAGGGGAGCAAACGCTGCTGGTGCTGGGCCGGGAGAGCGACGTCCAGAAGATATTGAAATAGAGATATCCACAAATATCTGCGATCTTTTCAAGTTGGAGCATTGACTTTCTTGCGCAAAAATATTAATATTTTTAATTATTTTTAGGACGGAACGCCGGAGGGGGAAGTTTTCATGACATTTTACGAGAGACTCAGCTTAAACTTCACGATCCTGCAGTGGGCGGAGCTTATGCTGCGCATTATAACCGCCGCGGCATGCGGTTGGCTGGTCGGCGTGGAGCGCAGCCGCCGCTTTAAGGACGCGGGTGTGCGCACACACTGTATGGTAGCCTGCTCGGCGGCGCTGATGATGATCGTGTCCAAATACGGCTTCGCTGATCTGGAGCTGCCGGGAAGCACGTTTTTTGCCGGCGTGCGTGGTGCGGATCCCTCCCGTATCGCCTCGCAGATCGTGACCGGCGTGGGCTTTCTCGGCGCGGGCATTATCTATCGTGACCGAAAGCTGGCGACCAAGGGCCTGACCACAGCCGCCGGCGTCTGGGCGGTCTGCGGCATCGGCATGGCGCTCGGCGCGGGCATGTATGAGATCGGCGTGTTTGCCACGCTGTTTATCATCTGCCTGCAATATCTCACCCACCGCTTCAACATCGGCGCGGACCGTTACAGCGACGCGGGGCTTGAGATCAACTTCAGCCGGGACGGCGACGCCGACGAGGCGCTGTACCGCAAGCTGGAGGAATGGGGCGCCATCGTGACGGACACGCAGATCGACAAGCAGCCGGACGGCAGCATGAAGTACCGCCTCGGCCTCAAGCTCAAAAAAGAGATCAAGGGCGATGTGCTCAACGACTTTGTCGGGAAGTACGACGAGGTCGTTTCGATCAAGATGACCAAGGTGTCGCAGGAATGAACGAAAAAGCTGATACGGCGAGGCTGGAATTATCCAGTCTCGCCCGTTGTATATCAGTCAAACTTGAGCAGGTTCAGCCCGACGTCCTCGTTGTATGCGCGGTCGATCTGCCCGTCGATCACGCGGACGACCATCTCGCAGGTCGCGCTGATGACGGCGCGGTTCAGATGC
>JAFZQQ010000251.1 GCA_017620315.1 Oscillospiraceae bacterium
CTTCCATGATCTTCTTCGCCTGTTCGCGCGCCGTTCCACTCGCGGAGGAAAGGTCAACGTCGTCGGCGCTCTCGCCGCTGCTGTCGCGTCCGCCGGAGTAGTTGTAACCGAGGTCGGACAGACGCTCAAAGGTGTCGTACTGCCGTGTGATCGCTCGTGCCTGCATCCGCGCCGTGCCACCCATGATGCCGGAGAGCGAGGAAATGCCTTTGCCGCCGCCCATCATCTGCGAGATCATGTTGGACTTGTGCTGCATCATCACAAGCCCCGGATTGATTTTCAAACCGCTCATTTTATATACCCCTTTCCAAACGATTATTACATCAACGACGCCAGCGCGGACGCCATTTCCTCCTCCGGCGTCGCCTCGCGGTTCTCCGCCTGTCCCATGCGGCTTTTCGCCTCTTGCAGCAAATGCTCAGCCGCCTCAACTGACGCCTCATCAACATCTAAGCCTTGCTCTCTCCCGGCATCACACTCTTTGAGGTCAGCTTGTATCTTCGCCAAGACCGCCTGCACTTGCGCGCGCGTTTTTGCCGCCGCAAGCATCCGCGCCAGCTTTGCCGCGTTGATACCGACGCTGCCACCGCTTTTGGTGGATTCTCCTTCGGCTTCTTCGCTCGCTTTTGTTCCATCGTCGTGCTGTACTGCGACGATTTTTGCATTTTCACCCTCTGCGGAGTTGATAAATGTAGTCAGTACAGTCTTTCCCGTTCTTTTGGCAAGTTCCTGCACATATTCGTCGATCCAGGCCGTGTCGCCCGTGCCGTAGCTGTGTTGCTGCCCGATGTCGTGCAGGCCGTTTGCGTCATAGCGGATGGACAAGTCCATCTTCGATGCGGCCTCCTGTGCCAGCGCACGGTCAATATAACTATGGTACAAATCTGTTTCCGCCTGCACGGTAAACCCGGATGTCGGATGCTCCTGTGCATACTTTGCAAACAGCTCCTTGACGCTTTGCCCATCTTCAGTAACATAGTCATCCCCCTGTCGCGTGACTTGCGAAAGGTTAACGCCGAGCTTTTCACGCATCAGCTCGCTCGCGTAGCGGAGCGCAAGACCGCCATTGGAAAGCTGCTCGTTTTTCTCATGTTCACCGGAGAGGTCTTTCTCCCACTGGCTGCACAGCTTAATATGTTCATAGAGATTTTTGCCGTTCTCGCCGCTGTTCAGCGCATCCTCTATCGCGCGGCCTTTATCTGCGTCCACGCCGGAAACCGTGATGCGATTGCTGTAAGCGTCTACCGTAAAGGTGTACTCCTCGCCCTCGCCCACCGAAATACCCTTTTCAGAAAGAATATTTCCGATTTGACGGTTGACCATCTGACGGTTAAAGGCATTTTGATCTATTTTGTCCAGATATGCGCCGCCGCTGATGTATTGTGTAGATTGGTAGTCATACCGCGCCCCGTTGATGCGAGTGCTGGCGTACATCAAATCACGTCCCGCCCTGTCATTGACGGCGATGATCTCATTTCCGGCGTTGTCCAGTTTTGCGTGGTTTGCTGCCCGCGCATCGTCAAAAGCTGCCGTTACATCGGCCAACGTCGCTTTTGGCGTGGGCGTATAGTTGTTTGTGCCGCCGGCTCGGTTCACCTGCCCTGCAACGCGGCTATACTCTGCTTTGTCCTCAGTTTTCGATGCTGATTCTGTTCTCGAAAAGCTGTCATAGCTTTGTATTTGCTTTGCCATGATTTTACTGTACGCTTTCATGGACGCTTTTGACATATACTGCGGCGAGCCCACAACGCCCATTTTCGACGAGCTGCCCATCATCCTCGAAATCAGGGACGATTGATTTTGCATCCGCATAAATGCCGGATTGAACATAAGATTTTTGAAGTTCATGCTACCGCCCTCCTTGGCTTTTGTTAATAGCGATTAACCTTCTTTTTCGGAGAAAGGCGGCGCGGCTGCGCCGCCTTCGGTTCATATCCACTTCGCCAGCTTCACATAGAACTGGTCGTTGATATCCTGAAACGCCACGCTTGCCGTCGAGCCTTCCGCGCCCGCGTCCACCCAAATCGAGTTCAGCGCCCCGCCGATGCCCGGCAGCTTCATAAAACCGTCCCACATAATGTAATAATACCCATCCTGTGGTGCATCATCCGGCAGCAAGGAGCGAAATGCGATGCAATCTAACTCGGCAACATCTCCGTTCAGCGTGAGAGGCGGCTCCTCCGTTTCGCTTTCGTAGACCGTGGTAAAGCGGATGTCCTCGCTGACATGAAGAATGCTAAAGCCCGTCAGATTCGTGTAACGCGGGAGCGATATGCCGTGGATCGTCAGCACGGCGAGCAGCAACAGGCAAGCGGTGGATACAGCCAGCGCGCGGACACGGCGCTGGGAATACGGGCGATAGTCCCGTACCCGCCTCATGCGCCGCTTGGCGTCAGCAAAGTCTTTCTCGCCCGCAAAGGCAATCGGAAGAGAAACCGACGTGTCCCGCAGGAGCGTCATACTTTTAAGGAGAACGCCGCCGTAGGCGAGCGCGTCCCCGCCGCGGCGCTGGATGGTCACGGCGTCACAAACCTGCTCCATGTCCTCTTTCAGCTTCGGCATCACCAGCCGCAGGAACGGGTTTACCCAAAGAAGTGCGCACAGCACTTCCCACAGGGAAAAGTACCACAGATGCCCCAACCTGATATGCGTCCGCTCATGGAGCAGAACGGTACGCAGCTCGCTATCATCGAGTTGTTCTCGCGCGAGCGTCGGGAGGACGATCTTCGGGTGAAGGATACCCGCGGTAAACGGAGATACCGTCAAGGGGGAGAGATAAACCGTCTGACCGTCGATTCTCTCCGTTGGCAGGCCGCGCAGCAACCGATGGAGCTTCCTGCGGCGATAAATCATCACGGCAAGGCCGACGATCACACCCGCCAGGTAACCGTATCGCACCCACCAATAGCCGCTGCACCAGCTCTGCCACAGAAGCAGCGGAAGATACAGCTTGCTTCCGCTGTAATAGACGCTGAGCCTTCCCACAAGCAGCACCGGCAGCATTATCGCCCATACCGCGCCTTTTGCGAACGTGCTGCGCCGCAGCGCGGTTTTCCGCAGCAGCAGGATGACACCCAGCACGGGCAGGGAAACCATCGCGCAACGCCCCAGCAGCGTCATGAAGTAGACGGCGCAGAAGTCGATCATGGAGAGCGTCAGCCGGAGCGGCGCACAGTACGACCAAAAGCTCATGCCTTCTCGCCGTCCTTCCGGGCTTTCAAAATCTCCTCCAATTCTTTGAGCTGTTCATCGGTAAACGCGGCGTTTTGGAGCAGCGCCGACACCGCAAAGGAACAGTCTC
>JAFZQQ010000252.1 GCA_017620315.1 Oscillospiraceae bacterium
AAAACGCTCACCGGTTCCGGCACGGCAAGCGGCGAGCTGGACGTCGATGCGGACACCGCGGCATACAAGCTCATGCTTGTGAACGGGGAGAACTTCGCCCCGCTCTGCGAGGCTTGGAACAGCTGATATTCTCAAAAACAGATTCCCGCGGGCGTCAGCCCGCGGGAATCCGTTTTTATATGCAAATAACGGCCGGAAGCGTCAAAGCGTCTCTGCCCACGCCCTCAAGCCGTCCGCGGTCTGCGGCCCGTTGAGCAGTTTGCCCTCGCGGATCGCCGCGTTCGGCGCGCTGGGCTGCAGGCCCGCGACCGCCTCGCCGAAGCCGCTGCCGCCCGAGGTCGCAAACAGCACAATGCTCTTGCCCGAGAAATCATAGGCTTCGAGGAAGGTGTTGATGATGGTCGGCGCGATGTACCACCAGATCGGGAAGCCCAGCAGGACCGTGTCGTAGCCCGACACGTCCAGATCGCCGGTCACGATGGCGGGGCGTGAGGACTTGTCGTTCATCTCAACGGTGCTGCGCGCCGTTTTGTCCATCCAGTTGAGGTCCGCCTTGGTGTAGGGCACCTGCGGTTTGATCTCATAGAGGTCGGCTCCCGCCGCCTCCGCCAGAGCCTTTGCCGCCTTTGCGGTCGTGCCGCTCGCGGAAAAATAGGCAACCAGTTTTTTGCTCATTTTTTGTTCTCCTTTTCGGTATCGTTTGCCCGCTCAGACGCGGACGACGTAATCCGCCTTGCGCGGCTTTGCCTCCGGGTGCGGGCCGTCCGCATAGCCGAGCGCGATGGACGCGACGCCGACGAGCGTTTCGGGAAGCCCCCACTTGCGCAGCAGCTCCTTGCCCTCCGGCAGCTCAAACATCTGCTTGCAGCGGTTGATCCAGCACGAGCCGAGCCCGGCGGCATAAGCGGCATTGAGCAGGTTCGTGCAGACCGCCGCGCCGTCCAGCTCATGCGTCAGGCACTCGCCGGTCTCAAAGATCAGCAGGATCGTCGGCGCGCCGTAATACGGATGCGAGCCCGGCTGATTCAATATCTTGGCGTTCATCGCATCCACGGCGGCAACGTACTCCGGCGTCTGCACGACGACGATCTGAACGCCCTGCGTGCCCTTACCGGTGGGCGCATAGGTGCCCGCCTCGGTCACGGCGTTCAGTTCCGCGTCCGTGATCTGCTCCGGCTTGAACCTGCGGATCGAGCGGCGGTTCTTCAACGCTTCCAATGCTTCGTTTTTCATATTGATATTTCCTTTCCTTGTTAGATTTGATTCAATTGGATTTTATCAAATGCATATGCCGCTGTCAAGAGCCTTTTTTCGGGACTTCCGCGTCAGACCGCTGCGGACCCCGCCGCAAGTACCACTTGACCGTCCCGCTCATACGTCGTATAGTGGTCTTGCGTTTTTGACTGTTTGTTCACACCTACAGCATAACGCAAAAAGCGAGGTTAGGAAACCCTTTTGGGCGCCTAACCTCGTTTTTTTCAATGCCTATTTTGCAACGGGCCCTTTTCGGCGATTTAAAACCAATTTATCATCAGGCGGCGCAAAACGCAATCGGCCTGCCCGGAATAAATAATTGGTCATTTGGCAAATGCCGCTCTGCACGGCACAGTCCGGCGTTCACAACTTTCAAAGGAGATCGATTCTTATGAAACACGCAAAACTTACATCCATTCTGCTGGCGGTCTGCATGGTCGCCGGTCTGCTCCCGTGGAGCCTTCTGCCCGCGCGGGCAGACTGGGCCGGAAGCACCGTCCGTTTCGACAACGACCCGGACACATTTCTTACGGAGGACAGCGACTCTTCCACCTATACCATCACGTATGATCTTGACGGCGGCGAGATATTCGGCGAGGACAACCCGGAGACCTATACTGCGCAGGACGAGCCGATCACGCTGAACAATCCCGAAAAAGAGGGCTTCGAATTTGCCGGCTGGACCGGCACGGGCCTTTCGGAGGCGACGATGGAGGTCACGATCCCCACGGGCTCGGAGGGCGACCGCAGCTATAAGGCGGTATGGGTGGCGGTCATTTCCGACCTGACGGTCGGCAACGCCGCCGTTACGCACGCCGGCAATATCGAGGGTGCCGGAGCGATCGGCTTCGCATCCGTGAGCGCCGACTCGCGCGGCGTTATTCTCACGCTGAGCGGTTTCCGATATGATGGCACGGAAGAAGCCGACGCCGCCATCAGCGCCGCCATTCGGTACGAGGGCGACGCGCCGCTCATTATCGTTCTCGCAGGTGAAAGCAGCGTCAAGCGGTCTGCGGCGGCTCATGATTCACAGAAGAGCTACGGCGTTTACAGCAAGTATGCCGACCTGACGATCGAGGGCGACGGCAAACTGACTGCCTCCGGCGCCAAAGTGGAGAAAAACGACCCTTCGGAAAGTAAAGCCGCGCAAAGCTGTGGCATTTACAGCGGCGGCTCCATCACCATCAGAGAAAGCGTCCGCGTGACCGCCGTCGGCGGCGACGTGAGCTCCTCGTATTGGGCTTCCAGCTATGGCGCATACGCCAACGACGCGCTTACCGTCAGCAGCGGCAGTCTGATCGGTCAGGGCGGAACGGTAACTGCCCTCGCCTCTTTCCGCGACGACGTGTACGCTTACAGTTATGGCGCATACGCCTACGACGCGCTCACCGTCAGCGGCGGCGAGTTGACCGCAGCGGGCGGCAATGCGACGACTCCGCTCAAAAAAGGCGGCGCTTACAGCTACGGCGCATGCTGCTCCAAGGGCACGCTCACCGTCGACGGCGGCAAGCTGACCGGCACATGCGGTGCGGTCAGTTCCTCGTATTACGCTTGCGGTTACGGTGTATCCGCCGCGGATGAGCTCACCGTCAGCGGCGGCGAGCTGGTCGGTCAGGCCGGCGAGGCAACTTCTTCGTATTATGCTTACAGCTGCGGCGCATGGTCCAAGGGCACGCTCACCGTCGACGGCGGCAAGCTGACCTGCCAGGGCGGAACGGCAGACAGCGCCGCGCCGGATTCTTACAGCTACGGCATTTACACCGCTGCGGGCCTCGACGTCAGCGGCGACGCGACGCTCCATCTGACCGCGGCGGGCGAGAGCCGGGCCGTAAGCGGCACTTTAACAGCCCCGAACGGCATCGTGATCGCCCAGACATGGGCGGACATCGCCGGAGCAGGGGAAAAGACGGAGCTGCGCATCGGCGCGGACGGTCTGACCACGGATTGCAAGCGCATTGACATTTCCACTTCCCTCGAGATTCCTGTTTTCTTCAAGGTTTCCGGTTCTATCCTCAACGGCGCTTTGAGCGCCGTCGTCGACTCGACGAGCGACTCCCTGCTGATCGCCGCCGTCTACGATGAAGAGGGCTGGCAGATCAGCGTCAAAACGTTCCCTATCACCGGAAGCGACACGACGCAGGAGGTCGACGCCGAAATGGACGTGGAAGACGATCAAACCTGCAAGCTCATGCTCGTCGACAG
>JAFZQQ010000253.1 GCA_017620315.1 Oscillospiraceae bacterium
CTGCTCGACGAGACCCACGAGAGAATACTCAGACACATAAACAGTGTGAAAAACTCTGATTCCAAGCATATTTAACGCAATATATTCTGTATATTATTATTTAATAAGTCTATATTTCCCGCCCATTTTGCCGTCTCTACGCTGCGTAGGTTGCATCCGCCGTGCCGATGCGTTACCTTAGTGGCGCAAAGGAGGTAATTGCTATGAACCAATACGTGACCGGCGCTATGATCAAGCGTCTGCGCGAGAAGAGAAAGCTGACGCAGCTCCGGCTTGCCGAGGAGCTGAGCGTAAGCGAAAAGACCGTTTCCAAGTGGGAGACGGGACGGGGCTATCCCGATATATCGCTGATAGAGCCGCTGTCTGAGGCGCTTGGCATCTCGGTGATCGAGCTTTTTTCGGGCGAGGACGTCGTCAACACGAACAGGGCTTCCGACATGCTGCGCGCAAAGCTTTTTGTCTGTCCCATCTGCGGCAACATCGTTCAGAGCACGGGCGAGGCGGTCGTCAGCTGCTGCGGTTTGACTCTCCCTCCGCTTGAGGCGGAAAGCGAGGACGCGGAACACAGCCTGCATGTTGAGCGCGTGGACGATGAATACTATGTTTCGATTGCCCACGAGATGAGCAAGACGCATTACATATCATTTATCGCCGCGATCAGGGACGACGGCTTTGAGCTCAAAAAGCTGTATCCTGAAGGAAGCGCCGGCGCTTATTTCAAGATTTCCGGAACCCGCGAGCTGCTCTGTTATTGCAACAGGCATGGCCTGTTCCGCACGACGGTAGCGTGAACGGAGCAGGCAAAGACCGACGGAGCGATCAATTTCGCTCCGCCGGCCTTTGTATGTCAATAGGTATTGATGATGTTTTCCGCCACGGCGCGTCGCGAGATGCGAAGATCCATCGCCTGTTTCTCGATGTAGCGGTGCGCGTCCTCCTCCGTCATTTGCAAACGCTCGATCAAAAGCCACTTTGCACGGTTGACAAGACGTATCTCCTCGATCTTCTCCTCGACCGTTGCCTGCCTTTCCTCCATACGGCGCAGCCGCTCACGCGCGGCGCACATGATGCGCAGCGTCTGCGCCAGCATCTGTGTGGAGGTGGGTACCGGCAGCACCATCACGCCGTCCTCCATCACCTTTGCATAGACGTCGTCGTAAAGCTCCTTTTTCACAAACAGCAGCGCGCCTGCGCCGGAGCTGCGGCAGACGTCGACCGCGAGACGGCTTCCGAACTCCTCGCCCAACGGCGTCCGGATCAGCACGATGTCGAAAACGGTCTCCAGCATCCGCCGCCGCGCTTCACCCGCGCTGCGGGCCGTGACCACCGGATAGTAATCCGTCGGCGGTAGGAGAGCGCGCATCGCTTCGTCAAATTTTTCGCCCGTGGAGACGATCAGAACGGCATAGGTGCGTTCCTGAAAGACCATGCGCACTCCTCCTTTTTTGTGTACTCCTTCGCGGGAAAGCTCAGCCGTTGCAGCAGGCTGTAAGAATGGACGCAGGCAGATGTGCGCGGATAAAGTCGCTGCCCTTCGCGGCGGCGACCGCCTCGTGCAGCGAGGCGGGGATGTGCTGATACCGGCTGAGCGTTTCCTCGTCTGCGGTAAAGAGGTTCACGTCAGCGCTTTCGGGCAGCTGCGCGCGGCGCGCGATGCCGTCGAGGCCCGCATAGATCAAAAGCGCGTAAGCGAGGTATGGGTTTGCCGTGGGGTCGGGGGAGCGCAGCTCCGCGCGGTAATGCTCCTGCGGCGCGGCAGGTATCCGGATAAGCTGCGAGCGGTTCTCGCTCGACCAGGTGATATAACCCGGCGCCTTGTTGCTGCCGAGACGGCGGTAGGAGTTCTCCGTGGGGTTCAGGAACAGCGTCATCTCGCGCACCTTGTCCATGATACCGGCGATGGCGACGGGCAGATCGTCCTTGCCGTCATCCGCGCGCACGGAGAAATTGATGTGCATGCCGTTGCCCGCCTCGTTCGGAAGCGGCTTCGGCGAGAAATCGGCGGCCAGACCGTTTCGCGCGACAATGGTTTTGACCACCGAGCGGAACGTTATGGCGTTGTCCGCCGCGGAGAGCGGGTCGGAGTAGCGGAAGTCGATCTCGTTCTGTCCCGGCCCCTCCTCATGGTGCGAGCACTCAGGCTGAATACCCATCTGCGAGAGCGTCAGGCAGATCTCGCGGCGGACGATCTCGCCCTTGTCGTCGGGAGCGATATCCAGATAGTGCGCGTGATCATAGGGTATCTTGGTCGGTTCGCCCTTTTCGTCGGTCTCAAAGAGATAGAACTCCATCTCCGCACCGAAGGCGAAGGAAAAGCCCGCCTTTGCGGCGTCCTCCACGGCGCGCCGCAGCAGCGCGCGGCAGTCGCCCTCAAACGATGTGCCGTCCGGATGGGTTATCGTGCAGAACATGCGCACAACGCGCCCGTTTTCCGGATGCCACGGCAGGCTGGAGAGCGTTGCCGGGTCGGGGTGCAATATGAGGTCGGAGCGCACCTCGCCGCCGAAGCCGGGAATGGCGGAGGCGTCAAACGGAATTCCGAAGGAAAAAGCGCGCTCAAGCTCGTCGGGCAATATGGCAAGATTCTTCTGCCGCCCGAACACGTCGCAAAACGCAAGCCGGATGAACTTCACATCCTCCTCCTTGACATACTGAATGACCTCTTGCGCCGTATAGTTCATATCCATCGCTCCTCTTGCATAATTTCAAATACTTGACAAGAATACTACGAAGCGGCCTGGTCTGTCAATGCGTTATTTACAAAATTTTATCCATATGTTTCAAATTTATAATAAGTTTTGACGATTGACAAATCGGCCGCATTATTTTAGACTGCACATATTGAGACAAAGACGTCTCGGAGAGCAATTGCACTCTCCGAGGCGCTTTTTCTTTATCATTTCAGCTTTGAAAGGGTGTCAAATATGGCAGGTATCCCCGAATACTTCGGCTCTCTGGTCTTCGACGAGCGCGAGATGAAGGCGCGGCTCTCCGGCAAGGTCTATCACTCGCTCAAACAGACCATCCGCAGGGGAGAGCGGCTCGAATCCGACGTTGCCGACGCGGTGGCGGACGCTATGCGCGGCTGGGCGGTGGAAAAAGGCGCGACGCATTTCACGCACTGGTTCCAGCCCATGACGGACATTACTGCCGAGAAGCACGACAGTTTCATCTCGCCCGCTCCCGACGGCGGCGTGATCCTGGAGTTTTCCGGCAAGGAGCTCATTCAGGGCGAGCCGGACGCGTCGAGCTTTCCCTCCGGCGGACTGCGCGCGACCTTCGAGGCCCGCGGCTATACCGCATGGGATCCGACC
>JAFZQQ010000254.1 GCA_017620315.1 Oscillospiraceae bacterium
CGCGCCGACCGACGAAAGCACGGCGGCGGAGCACGCGGCGCGCTACGGCGGATGACGCATACGGAGAACAAGAAGGAGCCGCGGTCCCGTAAAGGGATCGCGGCTCCTGTGCTGTTGGCTCTTTAGAGACAAAGAACCACCAGCTAGGCTGGTGGGATTAAAAGCTTATAGCAATAAAAAAGCCTCCCGTGATAGGATAGCGCTGGTCCGCCAACCGCACTACGAAATCAAGGGAGGTTACTGATTTGACAAGCATATCAGCACATTGATTATAGCATTAGCCCCTCAACTCCACAATAAAAAGTGGAGCAGAGGAGCTAAAATGCGAGAATTTATATCCATGCAGGGTTATGCACGAACAGGAATTAGTGCGTCTTGAGACGCGGCTAGTACTAGGCCCTTTTAGGGCCTGTGCAAACCACGCGTTTTACGCGGGGTTTTGATTGGCTGTTCTGGCTTAATAGTAACGCTTATTGCGGTTCTTGCGCGCGGCCTCGCTCTTCTTGCGGCGCTTGACGCTGGGGCTCTCGTACGCCTCGCGGCGACGGACCTCCGCAACGATGCCGGCCTTGGCGCAGCTCCTCTTGAAGCGCTTGAGCGCGCTGTCAAGGGATTCGCCCTCCTTAAGCCGAACCTCGGACATCTATATTTTCCCTCCCTCCGATGCGCCCGGTTCAAATCCAGAGCGCTCAGTAAGAGCCATCTGAATGACTTGCGAATAGCATTATATGAGAATATCGCAGGCTTGTCAACAATTTTTTTGTTTTTTTGGTATTTTTTCAGGAAGCGGGCTTTACGATCAGATTCACAAGCTTGTTTTTCACAAGTATCGTCTTGACGATTTGCATTCCCTCAAGTGCCTTCGCGACCCTTTCGTTTTCCTTCGCTGCCGCGATAACGGCGCTCTCGTCGCTGTCTGTGGGCACGTTGATCGTGCCGCGAAGCTTGCCCTGTATCTGAACCGCCATCTCGACGGTCGAGGCGACAGTCTTGCTTTCGTCAAACTCCGGCCATGGATTCTGCATTGCCATTTTCCCGGTCTCCTTTGCGAAGCCCATAAGCTCCCACATCTCCTCGGTCATATGCGGTGCAAATGGCGAAAGCAGCAACAGGAGCGCCTTCAGGTCGCCGCGAGAAAGCCCGTTTGCATAGAACTCGTTCACCATTGTCATAAGCGCGGCAATGGCGGTGTTCATTTTAAGCTCGTCGATATCGCTTGTGACCTTTCTTATTGTTCTGTGAACCGTCGCGGCGTTCTTTTCGGAAATGCCCTCCTCGTCACTCACCATATCCATGAGATTCCAGCAGCGGTCAAGAAAACGCTTTGAGCCTTTCACCGCCTCGTTAGACCACGAGACCGCCTTTTCAAAGTCGCCGATGAACATGATATGCAGACGCATAGTGTCCGCTCCGTACTGCTCGACGATATCATTCGGGTTCACAACATTGCCGCGGGACTTGGACATCTTCTCTCCGCCCTCGCCGAGTATCATGCCGTGGCTCGTGCGCTTGGCGTAGGGCTCCTTGGTGTGTACGACGCCGATATCGTAGAGGAACTTATGCCAGAAGCGCGAATAGAGCAGATGCAGCGTCGTGTGCTCCATACCGCCGTTATACCAGTCGACCGGTCCCCAGTATTCCTCTGCCTCCTTCGATACGGGCGCAGCGTCGTTGTGCGGATCCATATAGCGAAGGAAATACCACGACGAGCCCGCCCACTGTGGCATGGTGTCAGTCTCGCGCTTTGCGCTCTTGCCGCACTTCGGGCAGGTCGTGTTGACCCAGTCGGTCATCTTGGAAATCGGGCTCTCACCGTCGTCGGTGGGCTCATAGCTCTCAACCATCGGCAGCAGCAGTGGAAGCTGTTCCTCCGGTACGCAGACCCAGCCGCAGTCCGGGCAGAGAACCATCGGAATGGGCTCGCCCCAGTAACGCTGGCGCGAGAACACCCAGTCGCGAAGCTTGTAATTGACCTTGGCGGAACCGATCCCCTCTTTTTCAAGGTACTCGATCATAGCGGGAATGGCTTCCTTGACGCTCTTGCCGTTCAAAAAGCCGGAGTTGGTCATGATTGCGGTGTCGTCCTTGGCAACGAAAGCTTCCTTCTCAACGTCCCCGCCCGATACGACTTCGATTATCGGCAGGCCGAATTTCTTTGCGAAGTCCCAGTCTCGCTGGTCGTGACCGGGAACCGCCATGATCGCGCCGGTGCCGTAGGTGGACAGAACATAGTCTGAGATGAATATGGGGATCTCTTTTCCCGTCACGGGGTTGACCGCGCGCACGCCGTCAAGCCTTACTCCGGTCTTATCCTTGGCAAGGTCTGTGCGCTCAAGGTCGGACTTTGCGGCAGCGGCACGCTGATAGGCCTCGACCTCCTCCGCGTTTGCAAGCTCAGGCAGCCATTTTTTCACAAGCTCGTGCTCCGGGGAAAGCACCATATAGGTCGCGCCGAACATCGTATCCGCGCGGGTCGTATAGATCACGATACCGTCGCCGTTGGTAGCGCGGAAGGTGACCTCTGCACCGGTGGAGCGTCCGATCCAGTTGCGTTGCTGAATCTTGACGCGCTCTATGTAATCGACGTCCTCAAGGTCGTCAAGAAGCCTTTCGGCGTACTTGGTGATGGCAAGCATCCACTGGCTCTTTTCCTTACGGATCACAGGGCTGCCGCAGCGCTCGCAGACGCCCTCGACGACCTCCTCGTTGGCAAGTACGCACTTGCAGCTCGTGCACCAGTTGACCGGCATAGTCGCCTTGTATGCAAGGCCATGCTTATAAAGTTGCAGGAAAATCCACTGCGTCCACTTATAGTAGCTCGGGTCGGTAGTATCGGTCACGCGGTCCCAGTCAAAGCCATAGCCTAACATTTTGAGCTGGCTCGTAAAATTCTCGATGTTGTGCTTGGTGACGGCCGCAGGATGAACGTGGTTCTTGATCGCATAGTTTTCCGTCGGCAGGCCAAAGGCGTCAAAGCCGATGGGAAACAGCACGTTATAGCCCTGCATGCGCTTCTTGCGGGTGATGATATCCATTGCAGTAAACGGGCGCGGATGTCCGACATGCAGTCCCTGTCCGGAGGGATACGGAAACTCAATAAGGCCATAGAATTTAGGTTTATCCCGCTCCCCAGTCACAGCGGCATAGGGCTTGGTTTCCGCCCATCTCGCCTGCCATTTCTTTTCGATGGCAGCAAAATCGTACTTCATCTCTCGATGGCTCCTTTAGATTAAAATGTGGTTCATCAGTCGGCGGTAACAACACCGTCAAGCGGTATCTCTTTCCCATCTGCCCAGAGATGCTCCAGCGAATAGAATTCCCTGGCCTCGGCGTTGAAAACGTGCACGGCAATGCAGCCATAGTCAAGCAGCACCCACGTCCCGCCGCGGTGTCCCTCGCGGTGCAGCACCTCCTCGCCGGCCTCGGAGAGCTTTTTTTCGACCTCATCGCACAGAGCGTTGATCTGTGTGTTTGAGCCGCCGGTGCAGATGACAAAATAGTCAGCAAGCGTCGAAACCTCGTCGATCTCAAGGACCTTTATATCCTTTCCCCGTTTTGAGTCCAGAGCCTTTGCTGCGAGAATAGCAATTTCCTTTGGTTTGAGCATATTTTATTCCTTTCTTTATTCGTTGCCTTCCTGTCCGGATGGTGTCGTATTATCATTATTATTGTCGTTGCCGCTGCTTCCGGTTTCATTCCCGGTGTTGGTTTCAGCGTCCCCCGTAGTCGGCGGAGTTTCATCGGTTCCATTCTCAGAGTCTGTTTCTCCGTTTCCGTTCTCCGTGTCTTTTCTGTCGCCGTCCTCGGCATTTTTTCCGTCCTCGCCGTCTTCTCCACCTTCTTCGCCTTCTTCGCCTTCTTCGCCGTCGCCGTCCTCCTCTTCATCCTCGGGATCCGGGATGTCCGGAGGCAATGCGGCGATACCGTCGGCAACATAGCCGGTCGACGAGGTCACGCTTCCGTCCTGCAGGATCGACATGATATCAAGATTCGCGTCCGTCACTTTTGACAGATAAGGGTTAAAGCTGTCGTTGACAAGCTCTTTGACCTCGCTTCTGTACAGAGTCACATAAGACTGCATGCTCTGAGTGCTTCGGCTCCAGGCGTAAGCATAATAGTTTCCGGGTATCGTGCAGGTAAAGAAATCTCCTTCGCTCAGTTCCATAGCCTGACGGGCAAACCACAACATATTTCCAAGCGACAGGTCGCTCTCGACGTCCTTGTTGAATATCTCAACATAGCCGGAGATCTTTGTCCAGTTTTTGAGCTTGAGACACTGCTTGAACATCTCCTTCAGAAACGACTGCTGTGTCTTGACGCGGCCCGTATCATCATAGCCGGAGGTCAGGGTGTTGTTCTTTCTCCAGCGCACAAGCCCCATCGCCTGCTCGCCATTCAGCTTTTGAAGTCCCGGCTTGAGATGAATGTGCAGATCCTGCGCGTCGTCGTCGTAGTCCATCACGCGCGGGACGTCATACTCCACTCCGCCGATGAGATCCACGACCTCAACAAACGCCTTGAGGTCTATCTTGACATAATAGTCGGGCACAAAGCCTATCAGCTTGCCGATGTGCTTTTTAAGCCCGTTGATACCGCTCATGCTGTAGACCGAATTGATCTTCTTCAGATCCCAGCTGACATTGACCATGGTGTCGCGCGGAATGCTCATCAGATTGAGATTCTGATCCTTTACATTGTAAGCCACCACCATAATAGTGTCGGTACTGCCGCTGAACTTATCCATGCCAAAGAGCAGAAAGGTATACCAGCCTTCCTTTCGTTCACCGGAAACGACAGGCTGCTCGGTATTGCTGTCGTCTATCTCATGTATTTCATCCCATGGCTCGTCTCCGATTATTTCCACTGGCTCCTCGCCTATGGTCACAGGTCCGGTGCTGCTGTTTTGAGGTATATCCGGGGCGCGTATCTCCCAAAGGAACTTCGCTGTAAATATACCCGCAATAAAAAGCAGCACAACGACGCAAAAAACGATCCAATACACAGGATTGCCAAAAAAAGCTTTTACCTGATCCCATGCCTCGTCCATATTTTGCCGGTCATCAACTCGCCCATGTTCCATGCGTTTGGGCTCATCGTCCCGGAAGTCGCTGTCTACCATTATTTGCCTCCATCAAGTTGTTTTATAATGTAGTCATACGCCTCGCGTGTATTGCGGTGCACGTGCTCGCCGCGCTCTTCAAGCTCTTCAACGCTCATACGCAGTCCCGTCGCAAGGCCTTCGTCAAGATCCCGGTAAACCGCCTCGCGCAGCTTCTCCACACCGTCAAAGTCACGGCTCGGCTCTATGTAATCAGAAAGATATATTACTTTTTCAAGCGTTGTCATGTTCGCCCGGCC
>JAFZQQ010000255.1 GCA_017620315.1 Oscillospiraceae bacterium
GCGAACATCGTGAAGCGCGCGTCGCCCGCGGCGCGGAGGAAATTCGGCAGGGAGAACGACGGGAGCCACAGAAAGATCGACGCGACGCCGTGGATCAGCGACACGATCACCGCAAGGCGCTCGCCCTCGGGTGAGACGTCGTAAACGCGCATGATGAGCGGCAGCAGCGCGATGATGCCGAGGTTCACCGCCGCCATCAGCGCGTAGCCTGCCTTGAGCAGCTTGCGCAGGTAGTACCGCGCGCCGTCGTATTCGCCTGCGCCGACGCATTGGCTGACGACCGTGGTCATGCCCAGGTTCAGCGCCTGTCCCGCGAAGACGTGGAAGTTGCCGAGCGTGTTGCCGATGGCATTGGCGACGATGGACGCCGTGCCGAAGGTGGAGATCAGACTGAACAGGATCAGCCGCCCGAGGTGGAACATCCCGTTCTCGATGCCGCTCGGGATACCGATGTAGAAGATGTTTTTCAAAAGCCTGCCGTTGAACCGGAAGGCCTTTACGTTTGAAAGGTGGAGCGGGAGCGAGCGGTCGAACAGCAGTCCCAGGATCACCGCCGCCGCGACCGTGCGCGAGACCAGCGTCGGTATCGCGACGCCGGCGACGTCCATGTGGAAGACGAAGATCAAAAGCGCGTTGCCGCAGACGTTGATGGCGTTCATCAAAAGCGAGACCTTGAGCGTTACGTCGCTTTTCCCCATCGTCCGGAAGATCGCCGCGCCGCCGTTGTAGAGCGCGATGCCCGGTATCGACGCCATGACGATGGAGTAATACTTCTGCGTCGCCTCCATGACGTCGGCGTCGATGGCGCCGAACACGGTGGTGAGCACCGCGTTTTTGAAGGTATACAGCAGCGTGGTGAACAGCAGCGCCGTCACGCCGAGAAGCGCCACAAGATGCTGTCCCGCGGAGCACGCGTTGTCACCCTCGCGCCTGCCGATATACTGCCCTGCCACCGCCGCGCCGCCCGCCGCCATGGCGGAAAAGATGTAGATCATCAGATTGCTGATGGAATCCACAAGCGAGACCGCGGAGATCGATGCGTCGCCCACGGTGGCGACCATCAGCGAGTCCGCAAGGCCCACGAGGATCGCGAGCAGCTGCTCGGCGAGCAACGGCGCAATGAGCGACACGAGCTCGCGGTCGGAGAAGCTTATTTCCTTTTTGCCCGCTATCTCGGGCGCTTTTATTTTCATGATTCTACTCCAAACAGGGAAGAATAAGCTCTCCCCAGGCGTTGATCAGCTTTTCGAGCGACCAGGCGGCGTTTGCCGGGCTTGTGGACGGCAGCTGCCGGGCGTCCCTTCCAAGCCTGTCGCGAAGCAGCGCGTTGTACCACTTGAAGGATACGGCGCCGTTGCAGAAGATCGCGCGGATATCCGCGCCGTCCAGTATCGGCTGAAGGTCGTTGGCGACGACGTTTGTGATGCTCGCGTCGGAGGCGCCGGAGATCTCGCAGGACGCTATCGTGTCCCACAGCGCCACGCGGTTGCGGATCAAAAGCGCCTTCTTTTCCTCAACGTCACGGGGCACCGCCTCGTGAAACAGCGCGGCGAGCACGCGCCAGAAGCGGTTTTGCGGGTGTGCGTAGAAGAACGCCGCCTCACGGGACTTGGGCGAGGGGAACGAGCCGAGGATAAGCACGCGGGACTCCGGGGTGCAGATCGGAGGGAAGGGGTGCCGACACAGTTGTTTTTCCATACAGTCTCTCCCTCCCTTTTTTCTAACGCATTATACAGAATATCCCGCCATATTTCAATGGGGTCAATAACACAACGGGTTTGTCAGCGTGAGCGGCTTCATCTGTTCGGCAATGTCCGCGAGCGCTTGCTGCGCGTCCTTTGCCACCTGTCGCGCGCTTGCGGGCGCGAGCTCGTCGAGGCGGCGGCTCGCCCAGTCCGCCATGTCTGCCGTGCTCTGCGCCAGCCGCGCACGCTGCTCCGCCGTCGCGGCCGGGTCTGCCAGCGCGCGCAGCGTCGCGTCGTACCGCGTCCGCACGTCGACGAGGTCTGAGCGGATATGCTTTCCCACCGTGCCGCCCAGCAGTCCGAGCGCGCCTCCAAATAAAACAGCAAGAAGGCGGCGCCCCGAGCCGTGCGCCTCCTTGTTGCTGTTATATCAAAATTATAATTCCAGTTTAGTTTGTATAAGGGATAGTATGGTAGGATTTCTCCCCTCATACGCATGTATTCCCAGAAGTGCAAGAGCAGCTATAGCAAAGTGTGAAACTTTATAACCCGTGTTGTGCGAAAATAGACAAGATTCATCCCTTGTCAAATCTTCGATTGCCTTGATAACGTTCGGGTCTGTCATACAATACCTTACCGCATAAATTATTCCATTTACTCTTTGGACAGGTGCTGTGCTATGCAGTCCGTTAACTATGGCGTTTTGATTACCCATTTTCATTTCCGGAACATCATTCACGTACTCCATATAATCTCCTTCTTTCTTTCTCCAAATTATCTTCAAGCCGTTTAACCATATCGGTTCGTCCCATTTTTTTCGCTAATGCTATTTCTACAGCATACGCTCTTTGTTCTCTTCGATAGCACTCATCGACATCGCTTAGAATCCGCATTCCTGTCCATCCCGCGGCCATATCATCCCGCATATGCTGCATTTCATGGCACCACGCGCTATAACTTGCCCCTCTCGAAATAAGCAGTTGTCCAGGTTTCCCGGGTTGTAAAGATGGAGCGTAACCCAGACTTTCTCCTTCATGTTCCATCAATTCAACTCCGAACTTTTGTATTTCTTTTCTAAAGCTCGCAATTTCCTCAGGATTTGACAGTTCACCAGCCCCAGTTATCTCTGCCATTGGATCAGCAACCGAATGCCACATTGTATTTTCAGATATTTTATCAGCTTTCCAACCGCTTGTCCACTCCGAGTCCGTCAGTTTGAGCGGGTCGATGATCGGTTCGCCGGTTTCGTCCAGCGTGAGCGGCTTCATCAGTTCGGCAATGTCCGCGAGCGCTCGCTGCGTCTGTGCTGCCGCCTGCCGCGCGTTTGCGGGCGCGAGCTCGTCAAGACGGCGGCTTGCCCAGTCCGCCATATCCGCCGTGCTCTGCGCCAGCCGCGCACGCTGCTCCGCCGTCGCCGCCGGATTCGCCAGTGCGCGCAGCGTCGCGTCGTACCGCGTCTGTACATCGGCAAGGTCTGAGCGGATATGCTTTCCAACCGAGCCGCCCAGCAGCCCGAGAAAGCACTTGCATATATTAAACAGAAGAACGGCGCTCCACGCGGAACACCGCTCTTCTGCTAAATTTATTCTTCTACAATTTCAAATGCATCCGGTGGGAAGATATAGTCCTCGCCAGAATCATCAATTATCCTATACCATCCGCGTTCAACCGAGATTACTTCATATTCTTTTCCGCTTGTTAATTCGAGTGGGCTGGTTTCACCGGTATATATTACAATCATTCTAACCACCTCTTTACCTTGAATTTTACTTTTCCAACATTCTCTTCTTGAAACCAATGAATTTCCGCTCTTACATCTTCACCGCCAACATCCAATACACCTATCCCTTTAGCATGCTGCCATTTTTCAGCGTCGCCTCCAAATTCGCTCACTAATCCGTGCTTTGTGTCAGGATTCAGCGGCTTTGCGCCCTTATATCCGGCAAAAACCGTTGGGTTTTCAATATGTGTGCCCTCAACAAGATGATATGCTATGCCAGTTTCTTTGTCAATTACAAGATAATTTTTGGCCCGTGCTCCTACGCTTTTTCCTATGTAGATTGGTTTTTGCTGCAGTAATTCTGCCGGAACGCTCTTTTTTGCAGAAACCTCCGTCGTTCCGAGCGGGTCGATGATCGGTTCGCCGGTCTCGTCGAGCGTGAGCGGCTTCATCTGTTCGGCAATGTCCGCGAGCGCTCGCTGCGTCTGTGCTGCCGCCTGCCGCGCGTTTGCGGGCGCGAGCTCGTCGAGACGGCGGCTTGCCCAGTCCGCCATATCCGCCGTGCTCTGCGCCAGCCGCGCACGCTGCTCCGCCGTCGCGGACGGATCTGCCAGCGCGCGCAGCGTCGCGTCGTACCGCGTCTGTACATCGGCGAGGTCTGAGCGGATATGCTTTCCCACCGTGCCGCCGAGCAGACCGAAAAAGCCCCCGATCATCGCGTCGTGCAGAATATCCGCCGCCGTGTCCGCGCTGTAGTTCTCGCGGACGTTCCTGCCGTTGTAGATGCTCTCAAACGCCGGCTCAATGACGCCCGCGGCGATCTCCTCCGCCGCCTCGCTGCCCATCGAGGCAAGGGCATGCAGCGTGTCCCTGCCCGAGGGTGTTTTTGCGAGCCTTCCGATCAGACCGTTCACCGCGTCGTCCGCCATGCCCCTTCCGTAGATTCCCCCAAGGCCGTCGAGCATCTTCTCCGTCAGCAGCTCCGTCGCGCCGACGCCGATGCCGCAGCCGATCTGCTCACCGACGCCCGCGCCGCTTTTCCGCGCCTGCTGCGACGCGTCGCCGAAGGCGCGCGTCCCCAGCATGGCAAGGCCCGCTCCGGGAACGACGGCGTTTGCCGCCGCGTCGCCCAACATCTGCGTGCCCACGGTTAGAACGTCCGACAAGCCCCTTCCGATGCTGTCCTGTCCTCGCCGCGCCGCCGCGAGGTGTTGATCGCCTCGCGCGGAAAGACTGTCATATGCGCTGTCCAGCCGGTTTGCCGTTTGCACGAGCCGTGTTCCGCCGCTTTGGAGGTTCCGCGCCGCGCGGCTTGCCTCAAAATCGCGAAGCTCCGTGGTCAGACGCTCGACATTTTCCGCGTGCTGCCGCGCCGTCGCC